>URWK01000152.1 GCA_900551505.1 uncultured Ruminococcus sp.
GGGGGCCCCTTCCATTTTTTACTGGGCGCCCCCGAATTTTTATTTATCGGTAATTGTCATGTAAGGCTCTTTACATTGATTGATTCATAGCAATCATCGTAAGAAATTGTCATGTTGTTAAATTCCTCTTCAAGCTTAGAATTGTAGTCAGTTGAGTATTCGCTGTTATTTGTAATCATACTTCCGAGGTTCTTTTCAATGTAGCTTTCGTCCATAGGGAGTCTTTTAATGATGTGATAGCCGTATGAAGTTTCGATAACATCACTTACTTCACCCTCCTTGAGAGCGAAAGCAGCCTTTTCAAATTCTTCAACCATCTCGCCGGTAGTGAATACATAGCCGTCATAAGTACCGTCTTCATTTGCGGTTTCGCCCGGGTCTTCGTTGTATTCCTTAATCATTTCATTGAAATCCGCACCGTCTTTGATTTTCTGGAGAACTTCGTCAATCTGGGCTTTCTTTTCAGCCTTGGCCTTGTCCATAGCTTCGTTGTAAGCGGCAGTATTTTCTTCCTGTATCTTAGTCTTTTCTTCGTCTGTAGCGTCTTCCGGAATTTCTTTTTCCGTATAGTCGAGAGAACTTGAATCAGGGTACTGGATAAGAATATGGCTTGCGTGAACATAATTGCTAAGGTCATTTTCCTTAAATGTATCTCCGTAAAGCTTCTTAACCATTTCATCACCGAGAACCTGAGCAGTTATGAAAACTTTAACAAGGTCTGGTGTGCAGTACATAGTATCAAGGTATGAACTGAAAGCTGATTCATCACCACCGTACTGCTTTACCTGAGAATTGTATTCTTCATCAATTTTTGACTGATTGTCTTCTGCCTTTATACCTTCCTTGTCAGCAAGAACATTTGTAGCATAGTAACTCTTGATGTAAAGTTCTGTGGTTTCTTTAAGCTTGTTTATTTTTTCCTGAGCATCCTGTTCTGCTGTCTTTGCTTCAATTGCGTTACCGCTTTCATCTGTTGAAGCTTCTGTGGCTGTACCGTCCCAGTAAGTGTTGTCGCCGTTGTCCATCATAGCTTTAAGATTGAGGAAATAATAACGGTATTCGGCAAGTGAAATAGGATAATCATTTACTGTAAGTACTGTGTCTGCTGTTATAGGTTCTGTATATGAAAGGTCTGTATGTCTGTCATCTGAAGAACTGTCAGAAGAACTGTTTGCAGAGCTTTCGAGAGATGCCGAACTGTCAGCACCGCCATTCTTTGTACAGCCTGTCATAACTGTTGCAAGCATTGAAACCGCCATAATAACAGCGATAAATTTTTTTAAGTTTTTCAAGAAAATTCCTCCATAAATTTTATTTTTGCGAGGGTTAAGCGTACGATATATTATATATCATACTAAAGTGATAATTTCGTGATAATGCAACAAATTTATTTGCATTAGGCTTTGTCTTAAAACAAAAACAGGGGCAAAGCCCCTGTAAAAAGAATATCAGCGGTTTTTCTTTGCTTTAAGGTCGGAAAGGGCATCTTTTCTTGAAAGGTTAATTCTGCCCTGATTGTCGATTTCCATAACCTTTACAACGATTTCATCACCTACTGAAACAACGTCTTCAACATTTTCGACTCTGTTTCTGTCGAGCTTTGAAATGTGTACAAGGCCTTCTTTACCCGGAGCGATTTCAACGAATGCACCGAATGACATTATTCTTGTAACCTTGCCCTTGTAAATTGCACCGACTTCGGGGTCATTGGCGATAGTCTTTACAATCTGGAGAGCTTTGTTTGTCTTTTCAGCGTCAACGCCTGCGATAAATACAAGTCCTGTATCGTCAATATCAATTTTTACTTCGCAGTCTGCCGAGATTTTCTGAATGACCTTACCGCCCTGACCGATTACTTCTCTGATTTTGTCAACAGGGATTTTGATTTGCAACATCTTAGGAGCGTACTGGCTTACGGTTTTTCTTGGTTCGGCAATAGCCTTGAGCATGATTTCGTCAAGGATATAATTTCTTGCCTTGTGTGTCTTTTCAAAGGCTTCCTTGATGCTTGCAGGGGTAAGGCCGTCAACCTTTATGTCACCCTGAATAGCAGTGAGACCCTTGTGAGTACCGCCTACCTTGAAGTCCATGTCGCCGAAGAAGTCTTCAAGTCCCTGAATGTCAACCATAGTCATAAATTCATCGCTGTCAGGCTTCGTGATAAGTCCGCATGAAATACCTGCAACAGGTGCTTTAATCGGAACGCCTGCGTCCATAAGTGCAAGAGTTGAACCGCATATAGAACCTTGTGAAGTAGAACCGTTTGAAGAAAGGACTTCCGAAACAAGTCTGAGAGCATACGGAAATTCTTCAACAGGTGGGATTACAGGAGCTAAAGCTCTTTCAGCCAAAGCACCGTGACCTATTTCACGTCTTCCGGGGCCTCTGCTTGGCTTGGTTTCGCCTACAGAGTACGAAGGGAAATTATACTGGTGCATATATCTCTTTGATTCTTCTTCGTCAAGGCCGTCAATTTTCTGAGCATCGCTTACAGGGCCGAGAGTAGCGATTGTAAGAACCTGTGTCTGACCTCTTGTGAAAAGACCTGAGCCGTGAACTCTCGGGAGCAATCCGACTTCTGCGGCAAGCGGTCTGATTTCGTCAATACCTCTGCCGTCAACTCTCTTGCCCTCATAGAGCCAGTTTCTTACAATTTTCTTCTGAAGCTTATAGATACATTCGTCAATCATAAGTTCCTTTTCAGGATAGATTTCATCGAATTTTTCGTGAATGTCGTCTTTGATTGGCTGTAATCTTTCTTCACGAATGTTCTTGTCGTTTGTGTCGAGAGCGAATTTAACTCTGTCTGAGGCAAATTCTTCGATGGCATCAAACATATCGTCGTCAACTTCCTGTGATTCAAATTCAAATTTCTTCTTGCCGATTTCTTTCTGAATGTCTGAGATGAATTTTACAAGAACCTTGATTTCTTCGTGAGCCTTGAGGATAGCTTCGAGCATGGTGTCATCGTCAACTTCGTTAGCACCTGCTTCAATCATTACAATCTTTTCGGCTGTACCTGCAACGGTAAGATTAAGGTCTGATTTGCCTCTCTGTTCAAGTGTAGGATTCATTACGATTTCGCCGTCAACAAGTCCCACGCTCATTCCTGCGATAGGGCCGTTCCACGGAATATCGGAAATTGAAATAGCGATGGAAGTAGCAATCATACCTGTGATTTCAGGTGAGTTGTCAGGTTCTACGGAAAGAACTGTCATTACTACGGAAACGTCATTTCTCATATCCTTCGGGAAAAGCGGACGAATAGGGCGGTCAACGACTCTTGAAGTAAGGATTGCCTTGTCGGTAGGTTTGCCCTCTCTCTTTGTGAAAGAACCCGGAATTTTTCCTACTGAATAAAGTCTTTCTTCATAGTCAACTGAAAGTGGGAAGAAGTCAACGCCTTCTCTTGGCTTAGGACTTGCGGTAACGTTAGCCATTACTACTGTGTCGCCGTAACGAACCCAGCATGAACCGTTTGAAAGTTCGCAGGTTTTACCTGTTTCTACTACGAGTGGTCTGCCGGCGTAAGTGGTTTTAAAAACTCTGTAATTATCGAACATTTTTTCCTCCTTGTACGTTTACAGCAGACTCAAGCACAAAACCCTGCACACGAAAAAAATTCTCATGTGTACGGTTTCATGCTAAAAATCTGCTGTCTGTGCTTTTAACGCTTAAAAGGCAGAAAGAACCATTTAGTTCCGCCTGCCTTTAAAACTGATTTGCGATTATTTACGGATACCAAGTTTTTCAATTGTTGCACGGTATCTGTTGATGTCCTTCTTAGCAAGGTAGTTAAGAAGGTTTCTTCTGTGACCTACCATCTTGAGAAGTCCACGTCTTGAGTGGTGGTCTTTCTTGTGAGTCTTGAGATGTTCAGTAAGGTCGTTAATTCTCTTTGTGAGAATAGCAATCTGAACTTCCGGAGAACCTGTGTCTGTTTCGTGGGTTCTGTTAGCCTCGATAACGGCTGTTTTTTCTTCTTTAAGCATCATGGTTAAATACACCTCTTTAAAAATTTTTA
>URWK01000153.1 GCA_900551505.1 uncultured Ruminococcus sp.
CATTGTCGCAGAAGGTGCGGCGGTGGCAATAATTACAGTAAGCTTCACGGGTACGCTGACCATAGGGAAGAGCATAAATACTGCACTTATGATTACCGGAATAAGCATAAGCTTCACAAATGAGATTATATAAATTCTCTTGTTGACAAAAACTTTCTTTATGTCTGATTGGGCAATTGTCACACCGGCAACAATCATGGCAAGTGGTGTATTAAGGTCGCCGATATATTCCAGAGCCGTCATAAGAATATCAGGGAGCGGAATTTGCAGGAAGAAAAATACCATTCCCAACAAAATCATGATTACGGACGGTGAACGGAAAGCCTTTGTAATTGAACGCAAATCCTTTACCCCTGAAATCTGGATTACCCCATGAGTCCAGACAAGCAGATTGAATATTGTCAGAAATGCGGTTAAATAAAATACACCTTCGTAATCAAAAAGAGCCTTGATTAACGGCATACCCATAAATGCACAGTTTGAATATACCACCGAAAAGCGTTCAACGCTTCGGACATCTTCGTCTTTGTTTTTCATAAGGTAGGAAATACCGATTGCTATACCGAATGAAATCGCTCCAAGGATAAACGCCCATAAAAGCCCCTTGACAAGTTCCGGGTCAAATTCTCTCTGATAAGCTATAAAAATCATAACCGGATTTACGATTGTAAGAATGAGTTTTGATAATTCCTTACTTCCGGCATGGGTAATAATCTTTGTCTTGTAGCACAGGACACCGCCGAGTATAAGGAACATCATGATAATGGTTTGATTCAGAATAGTAACTGTTAAATTCATTAAAAACTTCTCTCTTTTCTAATCTCTTTATTTTTAATCTGTAATTATTTTTATGTGACTACCGCTTTTGCCGTCACCGGATACTATAATTTTTTTGTCTATGCGGTTCTGAAGTTCAGAAACATGAGAAATAATTCCGATAAGTCTGTTTCCGTCCGAAAGTTCGGAAAGTACACGCACAGCCTGCTCAAGCGAATCGGCATCAAGTGACCCGAACCCCTCATCTATGAACAGAGTGTCAATTTTAACTCCGCCCATGTTTTCCTGAATAACATCAGAAAGTCCAAGTGCAAGTGCGAGTGCAGATTTGAAGGTTTCTCCGCCCGAAAGCGATTTTACACTTCTCACTTTCCCTGTATACGCATCGAAAACATCAAGTCCGAGTGCGGATTTTGTTCGTCCCTGGCGAGTAGTCTTCCTCAGAAGTGAATATCTGCCGTCTGTCATTATCTCAAGTCGCTTGTTTGCGTAAAGTATCACACGTTCAAAATAAACTGTCTGTATATACACTTCAAAAGAAATATTTTCCTTACCATTTATGTTTCCGTTTGCGGTATCGCTGAGTTGTGATATTAACCCGAGTTGTTCGAGGGTATCTGACCGCTTTTGTGAAAGTTCTTTTACCTGTTTTTGTATGGTACGATTGGTTTTAAGTCTGAAACTGATTTTTTCTGTTTCTTCCTTTACAACTTTCTGCGATAATTCTATTTCTGAAATTTTCCCCATGATTTCTTCAATATCTGTACTTTGCCTTAATTTAAGTTCTTCCGAAAACTTTTCAATATCGTGCAGTAAATTTGAAACTTTCGTTCTGTGGTCTGTTATACGTTTTTTAATGTCCTTAATCTGACTTTCTGAAAGCGGTCTGAAATCTGCCGAAAGTCCAAGCGGTACAAACTTGCTGTTTATTTCTGCTGTAAGGCTGTTCACATCTGCGGAAGTCTGCTTAATATCCTGCTCTTTCTGATTAACAAGTGTTTTGGTTTGCGTGTACTTTTCAGAAATTTCACGCTGTTTCTTTTCTGCGGTTTCGGCTTTAATGTTTATAGAACTTATCAGATTATCAAGCCTTGTAATTTCGTTATTTGCCTGAACTTCGTCCGCAAAGTCAAGAGAAATACCGCTTTTCTCCTTTTCGGCAACCGCAATATCTTTTTCAAGTTCGTTTACGGCAGTTTCTTCTTGCTTTATAAGCTGTGCGGTTTCTTCAAGTTTTTCGGCATTCTCTGCGTGTTCGGCTTCAAGATTTGTGATTTCGGCAATAGCTTTATTGATTTCAGCTTTTCTTTTTCTAAGGTTTTCAAGTATTTCGTCAAGTTCTGAAAGGTATTCCGAAATGCTTTCCTTAATTTCCGCAAATGTCAAATCTGTTTCGCCGGTCAGTGAAGAAAATATTCTTTTGACTTCTTCAAGTCCGTGTTGTATATGGCTGTTTTCAGAAATACAGGTTTGTTTAATCTTCTCAAATTCAGTCTGTTTCTGTTCGTAATCTGATTTGAGAGCCTTTATCTGTTCGGCGGTCAAGGTGCTTTCCGATTTTAAAGCTTTGTGGGGGTGGCTGCGTGAACCGCATACGGGACAAGGTTGATTTGCCTCAAGCTTTTCTGCGATAATTCCGGCAAGTTCTCTTGAATATTTCTGTTCTTCCTCATTGTATAACTGTTGTGCCGAGATACAAATTGCTTCTTTTTCCTGGTATTCTTCTTTTAATTTGCGAAACTGCATAGCCTGAACCTTATAGCTATGCATAAGTTCTTTAAGGTTTTTGAAGTCGCTGAAAAGTTTTTCGTTGTTTGTAATATTGTTGCCCGTGTTTTCAGCCTCTATAAGAAGTTGTGATTTACTTTCGGTTTTGGTCTTTATCTGCTGTTCACGCTGTTCAAGTTCAGCTTGCAAAGCGAGCAGGCTTTCAAGTTTTTTCCCCGAATTTTCAAGCGAAAGTCTGAGATTTTCAAGTTGGCTGATAAGGACGGTATAATGATGATATTGCGGAAGCTGTTCACGGATTTTGTTCGCTGAAATCTGTAATGCGGGTATTTTTTCGGTTTCAGACTTTGCGGTTTCAAGCTGTCTTTCTGTGGTCTTCATTTCTTCGGAAAGCTGAACTTCAAGTCCGCCGAGATGTTGTAAATCCGCCGGAGTCTTTGCATACAAGGCACGTTTTTCATTGAGTTGCTGTACAAGCGGAAACACGGTAAGAATATATTTTTCGTTCTTTTCCGCAAGAACTTCCATATCGTTTACGTTTCCGTTATCCGCCAAAAGTCTGCTGTATTCTGAATTTGCATTTTCAAGCTGTTGTCTGATGGTTTCGGTCTGCTGTGCATAGAGCTTTCTTTCAAGCAGGCTGTCATGTTCGGTAACAAGTCTTTTATCCTGCTCCTTTAAGGTGAGCAGGCTGTTGTTATCTTCTGAGTTAAGTTTTTCAAGCCAGTCAGCCAGTTCCGGAAAACGTCCGCTGTCTTTGAGTTCATAGAGAACCTGTTGTTTTTCGGGATTAAAGATTATTCCGGCTGTAATATTTTCAAGCAGACTGTCAGTTGACTTTAAACTGTCTTTTACATTTTTGTATTCTTCTTTAAGCTTGTTTTGAATTTCCTCATAAAAAGCCGTTCCGAAAATATTGTGAAAGATTTTCCGGCGTTCTTCGGAATTTTCATTCAAAAGCTGAGTAAATTCACCCTGTGCAATCATTGCAATCCTACGCCACTGACTGCATTCTATGGCAAGAATTTCTTCAACCTTTGAAGTAACCGCATCAAAACCCGAAACGATATTTCCGTCAGGCAAAGTCAGTTCAGCATTTGCTTTAATTTCGGTAAGCTTTTTACGTAGATTTACACGAAAATATTTAAGGGTACGTCTGAGTTTATATTTTTTGTCGCAATGTTCAAATTCCAATTCCACGAAC
Organism: uncultured Ruminococcus sp.; assembly: GCA_900551505.1. Classification (GTDB taxonomy): domain Bacteria; phylum Bacillota; class Clostridia; order Oscillospirales; family Ruminococcaceae; genus UBA5884. The sequence continues at coordinate 3,710 of URWK01000153.1, forward strand.
GGACAAACGCCGTCTTTGATAAAATCGCTTTTCATATCTGAGGAACAACGGCTTGTGGTGCTGTTTTTTTCTTGTTTACTTGCATGGGAACTGCTTGTTTCGCCAAAAAGAGCAAATGTTACAGCATCAAAAATAGTGGTCTTTCCCGAACCTGTCGAACCTGTTATAAGGAAAATTCCGTTGCTTCCGAATTTCGTGAAGTCTATTGTGCATTTTTCAGAGAATGTGCCGAAGCCTGACATTGTAAGTAATAACGGTTTCAAAATTTTTCACCTCCTTTTAAATTTTCAGACCGTTTATAAGCTT
>URWK01000154.1 GCA_900551505.1 uncultured Ruminococcus sp.
TACAACAAAAAAAAAAATAAATTTAAATTAAATTTTCCAACTTAAAAATAATGTGCGGGGGGTGTCTTGTCCCCCACCCCCCCCCCCCAAATTACTACCTGTTATGTATACTGAGGAAATTTTAAATTCAGTTAAGCTGATGATTTCTTTCGCCTATGTATTTTCTGTACTTAACATTAAGTCTTCTTGTTCTGTACATTTTTCTGAAGCATACAAAGAAATCCGTTACCATCAAAGTCATAAGCAAAACACTTAGCCTTCTTACATCGCAGAATGAAATTCTCTCAATCAGTCGCATTATAGGTTCAAAGCATTTGTCCATGAAAAAAGTTATTATGAGTGAAAATCCCGTACTTGTCGGAACTGATGTATACTTTGTAATGTGCATCGGTATTCTGGTATAATTCCAGTATTCAAAGCCGAACATTTTTTCAACGAATGTTCCGAGAAGAATTTCCCCAAGGCTTACAATAACCATCATACACATAAAGTACAAAAGATAACGCCTGAACTTTGATTTCGGGAATATGGGTTTACCGAGAAAAACTATTCTCTCAGGAATGCCTATGATAATATAAATTCCCACTACAAGTAACCCATACCCCAACAGAAACGGCAAATTCATATTTCTGTTGTCAATATAGCCCTTCGTCAGCGAAAGCCATGTATCTTCAAGACAGAACCCCAGAAATGAAATAACTGCTACCATCATGAAAAGAGAATAAATACTGTATCCATATACCATCATACATTAACACCCCTTTATTAATCAACTATTGTCTATAAGTATTATACTATCATATATTTATCTCAATGTCAATACCCCAGGAAAAAATCCTTATCCCCCGGGGGATAAGGATTTTTTCCTTGAATATCAGCTTCTCTTTGTAATTTTTCCGATAACTGTAAATATAAGAAATGCTACCAGATTTACTGCAACTATACTTGCTCCTGCCGGCGTTGAAAATACATAAGATGCCACCATTCCAAAGAAAAAGCACACTATTGAAATGATTGCGGAACTTACTATTACCGTCTTGAAGCTCTTGCATACTCTCATTGATGTAAGTGCCGGGAATATTATAAGGCTCGAAATAAGCAACGCTCCCATAAGCCTCATTCCGACAACTATTGTTATCGCTGTGAGAAACGCTATCAACATATTGTAAAAGTCCGATTTCGTTCCCGTAGCCTTTGCGAAGTCCTCATCAAACGTTATTGTGAAAATCCTGTTGTAGAAGAAAATAAACAAGATAATTACAACTATTGACAATGCAACGCTTATATATATGTCTTCCCTGCTCATCGCCAAAATGCTTCCGAACATATAATTGTTTACATCTGTTGTAAGCCCTGTGCTTTGCGAGGTGACTATAACGCCTATCGCAAGCGAACTGCTTGAAATAAGTGCTATTGCCGAATCGCCTTTCATTTTACTGCTCTTGCTGAGTTTAAGCAGGAAAAACGCCGCTATTACAACTACCGGAATTGAAACTTTCAGAGGCGACCAGCCGACTGCCATAGCTATCGACAATGCCCCGAATCCAACGTGTGAAAGCCCGTCACCTATCATTGAATAACGTTTCAGAACGAGGCTTACCCCGAGAAGTGCCGAACACAACGAAACCAATATACCGACTATTAAAGCCCTCGAAAGAAAAGAATACTGGAACATTTCACTTATTGTCTGTATCATTTTCCCCACCCTCTCCAAGTAATCTTTTGCTTGCCTGACTTTTCAGATATTCCGCCGATGTACCATAAAACAGTATTTTCGTATCCATATGAAGCACCATGTCAGAACTTTCCACGGAATTTCTTACATCATGCGAAATCATAACTACAGTTATCCCTCGCTCTTTGTTCAGCATTTTTATAACTCCGTAAAGCTCATTTGAAACCACTGTGTCAAGAGCCGTAAACGGTTCATCAAGCAGGAGAATTTTCTCGGTTGCACATAAAGCCCTCGCAAGCAACACTCTTTGTTGCTGTCCTCCCGAAAGGTCGCAATAAGCTTTCTTCCTGATTTTCTCAATGTTCAGCAGTTTAATATTGTCCTCTGCTATTTTTCTTTCTTTCGCCGTAAAGAACGGCTTCATTCCGAGCCTGTTAAGGCAACCGCTTAAAACCACTTCAAATACAGATGCGGGGAAATCTCTTTGAACAATGGTTTGTTGTGGCAAATATCCTATCTGGTTTTGCTTCAGACCATTAAAAATAATTTCTCCGCTTTTTATCGGAATCAGCCCAAGAATTGACTTCATCAATGTACTTTTACCGCTTCCGTTTTCGCCGACTATACAGAGATAATCGCCTTCATTTATGGAAAAACTTACATCATCTACGGCAGTTCTGTTTTCGTAACCGACTTTGAGATGTTTACATTCTATCAAACTCATTTAATCAAGTCCTTTTTTCAAGTTTTCTTCATTCTGCTTCATAAGGCTTATATAACTTACGCCGTTTTCAAGTTCTTCTGCTGTCACATTGTGGCAAGTATGAAACAGTAACGGCTCTGCACCCGTTTCTTCGGAAATCGTCCTTGCAACTTTCGGGTCTGTCAGCTCCTCATAATAAACTACGGGAATTTTTTCGGTTTTCATCTCGTCTATTATCTCTGCAAGAACTTTCGCTGATGGTTCTGTTTCGCCTGAACAGGAATCATATGCGGAAACATAGTCAAGCCCGTATTCTTTCGTGAAATAGTACATTGCAAACTTTCCGCCGAAATACATTTTTTTACGCTTTGCATTGCTTACGATTTCCTTGAATTCCGAATCTATCTCATCAAGTTGCAAAAGATATTTTTCGGCATTTTCCTTATAGTAATCCGCATTTTCGGAATCTATCTTACAAAGACTGTCGGCAATATTCTGTACCATCTTTTCGGCATTAACCGGGCTTGTCCAGATATGTGGGTCATATCCGCCGTGGTCGTGGTCGCTGTGGGTTTCATTTTCTTCATGATGGTGTTCTTCTTCCTCTTCGCAAAGGTCTATACCCCTTGAAACGTCAAGTACAGCGTCTTTATTGCTTATATTTTCCACTATATCATTTGCCCAACCTTCCATATATTCGCCCGTATACACGAACAGGTCGCATTTGTCTATCATTACAATATCTGCCGGAGTCGGTTCAAATGAATGGCTTTCAACGCCCGGTGGCAAGAGCAATTTCACATCTGCCTTGTCGCCTGCAATCTCCCTTGCGAAGTCATATTGTGGGAAAAGGGTGGCAACTATCGAAAGTTTCCCATCATCTTCCGCAATGCTGTTTTCCGTTGTTCCGCTGTTGCAGGCTGTCATTGTTAAGCCCATCATTATTGCAGTCATTATCGCCGTCAAACTTTTCGTGATTTTTTTCATTCTCTGTATCTCCTTTACATTTTTTACACATGCCATAAATAATTGTCTTGGAAAGGTCTATCAAAAATCCGTGATGTTCAAGAATGTGTTCCGAAAGCCCTTTAAGCTCGCCACACTCCACATGAAACAGTTCTCCGCAAACCTTACACTTAAAATGGTAATGCTCGCAACAATTTTCTCCGTCTGCATACTGATAGCAAGCACTCATTCCTTCTTCAAGGTAGTATTTTTTCAATTTGCCTTCCTGCACAAGCTTCTCAAGATAACGATAAACCGTGGATTTTCCGACACTGTTCCCCTCTGCTTTCAGATGTTCAAGCAGTTCATCTGCCGTTATATGCCTGTCCTTGTTTCTTATGATGAAGTCAAGAATTATTTCTCTCTGTTTTGTTCTGTAACTTTTTGGTGCGTCCATTTCCGTCCTCCTTGCCGAGTAAATCTGAAACTGAAATTCAATTTCATATTATACTGCATAAAGTTCTCTTTGTCAAGCTTTTAATTCTGTTTTCTGTAAATTTTCTTGCTCCCTTAAATAATTCGGGGGGCTGACTTGCTTTGCAAGTCAGCC
>URWK01000155.1 GCA_900551505.1 uncultured Ruminococcus sp.
AAAGTTCTGGGTGTGCCATCCCGGAATCTGGACACATATTTTACCGGGCGTGATCTGACCTGTGCATTGTTTGGTACGCATGCACAGAATGCAGATCTGGCAGTAATGGAAGGCGTTATGGGATTTTATGACGGTATCGGCAAGACTTCTTCGGCAAGCAGTTATGAAATTGCAGCAATCACAAAAACTCCCGTTATCCTCGTCCTGAATGCGAAAGGTTGTTCACGCTCTGTAATTGCGGTTATAAAAGGTTTCCTTGCACTCGAACCCGATAACATGATTAAAGGGGTTATTCTCAACAATATCAGCAAGGGAATGTACAATTTTCTTAAATCAATGATTGAAAGTGAAACAGGGCTTGAAGTTGTGGGATATTTTCCGCAGTCCGAAAACTTTTCGATTGAAAGCCGTCATTTAGGTCTGCTTACCGCTGGTGAAGTAGCCGATGAAAAACTTAATCTTATGGCGGAAACTGCTTCTGAAACTATCTGTTTTGAAAAACTTTCTGAAATTGCGGAAAGTGCCGAACCTATAGAATTTCTGAAATTTCAAAAAAACTATACAGAAAAATTCAGCCTTGCAGTTGCCTTTGACAAAGCGTATTGTTTTTACTATGAAGATAACTTAAACCTGCTCCGTGAATACGGTGCAAAAATAAAATTCTTCTCACCTCTCAATAACGAAGAACTTCCGAACAGTGCAGACGGCATCTATATCGGGGGCGGTTATCCGGAAATTTACGCCGAAAAGCTTTCTAAAAATGACAATTTTAAAAATTCTATGGTCTGTGCCTTAAAAAATAACACTCCTCTGATTGCGGAATGCGGAGGATTTATGACACTGCTCAATGAAGTATGCGGTTATGAAATGTGCGGAATAATCAGCGGAAAATCCTTTATGACGGACAAATTAAAACGTTTCGGATATGCAGAATACACTTCACTGTCTGATATAGGATTTCTGAAGGCAGGTGAGAAAATCCGTGGCCATGAATTTCACTACACGGAAAGTACCGATATCGGAAATATGTTTTCCATCCGCAAACCAGATGGCAGAAACCTTGGGAATGAGATTTTCATGACCGAAACAATGCTTGCAGGCTATCCGCATTTCTGTTTCCGCTCAAATCCCTCTCTCGTAAGACGTTTTGCGGAAGCTTGCCTGAAATACCGAAAGGAGAAAAAATGATTGTACTTGTAATCGGCGGAGCAGGCAGCGGAAAATCAGCAATTGCTGAAAACATAGCTGTAAAGATTTCTCAGAAGGGCAAACTTTACTATATCGCCACAATGAAGAACTGCGACAACGAAACGGATTTGAAAATAAAGAAACACATAGAACAACGTTCGGGAAAAGGCTTTACCACTATCGAAAAACCTTTTAACATCTGCGACCTTAAAACCGAAAATTCAACCCTGTTAATTGAGTGTATGGGAAACCTGCTTGCAAATGAAATGTTCGGTCAGTCCGTAAAAAATTGCTCAGAAAAAATAACTTCAGATATATTTAAGCTTGACGGAAAGGGCAACAATATTATAATCGTTTCAAATGACATTGAGCCGGAACGCAATCAGGATATTTACACACTGAATTATATCCGGGAACTTGCACAGATTAACAGAAAACTTGCGGAAACGGCGGCTATTGTGATTGAGTCGGTTTGCGGAATACCCGTATTTCTGAAAGGGGAAAAACTTTATAATGAAATCTGTATTTGAATCACTGCTTATAGCTTTTTCAATGTATTCCGCCATTCCTGTTCCTATAGTCGAGTGGAACGAAAAAAATATGCGGAGGGCTATGTATTTCTTTCCTTTAATATCGGTTGCCTGCGGACTCGGATTAAAATTAATATGGTTCATCGGAAGATTTTTCGGTCTTAACAATCTTTTCGTTGCGGTAATGTCTGTTGCAATGAACGTTCTTATTACGGGCGGAATACACATTGACGGATTTTGTGACACTTCCGATGCTCTGTATTCGAGAAGACCTATGGAACGCAAACTTGAAATTCTGAAAGACAGCCATTGCGGAACTTTCTCCGTGCTTGCCCTTTGCGTTGTATTAATGCTTTCCTGCGGTGCGTATTCACAATTATATGAAGACGGTCAGAGTGTCTTACTTATAAGCTGTATATTTGCGGTTTCAAGGTGTCTGAGCGGAATTTCCGTAATGCGTTTCCCGATTACTCCCACAAGCTCGCTTGCAAAGACTTTCAATAAAACCGCCTCAAAGAATACTGCTTTGATACTTTCGGCGGAACTGATAATTGTATTTACCGTTATGACGTTCTTAAATCCGAAAATAGCTGTATGCATTATAATTTCTGCATTTCTTGTGTTTTTCGGATACAGGAGAATGGCTGTTAAAGAGTTTGGCGGAATTACGGGCGACCTTGCAGGATTTTTTTTAGTCGTATGCGAAACGGTTTGTCTGTTGCTTATGGCAATTTTAGGAGGAATTTTGGAATGAGATTTATAGTGGGGAAATTTGCACAGGGGAAATTGAATTATACCCTTAAAAAGTATGGGTTCAAGATTGATGATGTGTGTAACCTTGAAAATGAAAAGACCAACTTCAGCAAACCTATACTTTATAACTTCCATGTAATTGCAAAAGATTTGATGAAATCGGGGAAAAAGCCATCGGAATATGTTCGGGAAAATATTGACCTGCTCCGCAACAAGATTATTATTTCCGATGATATAGGCGGCGGAGTTGTCCCGATAGACAAAACCGACCGTGAATACAGAGAAGTTGCAGGCAGACTCAATTGTGCCGTTGCAGAATATGCAGACAGCGTTGAAAGAATTTTTTGCGGAATATCTCAGCAAATAAAATAGAAAGATGTGAATTGATGACTGAATTAAGTATTTTTCTTGGTATGGTGCTTGATGCGATATTCGGCGACCCTTACAATATACCTCACCCCGTAATATTTATAGGAAAACTCATTTTACAGCTTGAAAAGAAACTTAACCGGCCTGAATATAACAGGGTTCTTTGTGGCGGAATAACCGCTTTAATCACTGTTTTTGTAAGCTTCACCGTACCTTTTATGTTACTTAAAATTCTCGGCAAACTGTTTCTTCCGCTTGCCTTTATTGTGCAAACTTTCTGGGCTTTTCAGATTCCTGCCTGCAAGTGCCTTAAAACAGAAACTGAAAAAGTATACAATGCACTTAACGAAAATGATATTGAAAAGGCAAGAAAAGAACTTTCGTATCTTGTGGGGCGTGATACTCAGGAACTCAATGAGCAGGAAATTATTAAAGCAACCGTTGAAACCATTGCAGAAAATACTTCTGATGGAATAACCGCCCCTCTATTCTATATGTGCATCGGCGGAATACCTCTCGGTTTTGCTTACAAGGCAATAAATACGCTTGATTCAATGATAGGTTATAAAAATGAAAAATATCTGCTTTTCGGAAAGATTTCCGCAAAACTTGACGATATTGCGAATTTCATTCCCTCAAGGATTACCGCTTTAATTATGGTTATTTCCGCCTTTATAACAGGGCTTGACGGAAAAAATGCATGGAAGATTTTCTTGCGTGACAGAAACAACCATCTTTCCCCGAACTCTGCCCAGACAGAATCCGTTTCCGCAGGTGCTTTAAATATCCGGCTCGGCGGTACTCACAATTACTTCGGGAAACCTGTCTTTAAAAAGACTATCGGCGATAATATCCGCCGACCCGAAACCGCTGACATCAAGAAAACAAACAAGCTTATGACTGTTACGTCCTGGATTAGCCTGATTATTTTCCTGCTCATACGGTTAATTTTTCTTCACTGAAAGTTTTCCGGGGGGGGGGGGGGGGGGGGGGCGGGGGGGGGGGGGGGGGGGGGGCCCGCACGAGGAGAGATGTATAATATCTAAATTTTTTTTTTTTTTTTTTAATAAAAATAAAAAATAAAAAATTAT
>URWK01000156.1 GCA_900551505.1 uncultured Ruminococcus sp.
GTGCGGAACGAGTTCGTATACACCACCGCGACGGTCCATGATATCAAACTCCTGCTCAAACTCACGGTACATACGTTCTATATCAGACTGTGCATCGGTTACGATGCAAAATTTATCGTAGATGATTCCTTTTGGCTCCGCTGTCTCCGCGAGTCCGATTCCGACAGCAGCGAAATAGGCACGGGTCTGCTCGACCTCCCGAAAACGGGATACCTCCGACGAAAAATAAACATTATCCGTTCCCTCCAGAATCATGCCGATCCTGCACTCCTTTAAAATAACCGGGATTTCCTCACAGCGCTTTTTCGGAATCGTCTGATGCATCAGGATTTCGCCGTCCCGGCGCAGATAGGTCCCGCAGCCGCACAGAAATCCGGAAAATGGAAGCTTTTTCAGCTCCTCGGGCAGCTCCGACCAGGTGCGGCCGGTATTAATAAACGTAAGATTTCCTTTTTCCGCTGTCTTTTTCAATGCATCGAGCGCGCTCTGCGGAATTTCTTTTGTAATCTCACTCAGTAACGTTCCATCAATATCAAAAAATAATGCTTTCACAAAAATTTCCTCCTCGTGTACTCTTTTCCTATCGGTCTGAAAAATTCGTGACTAAATTCGTGACCGTTGATTTCACACCCATTTTCCGGAATCTCTTTTTAAACGCAAAAAAACACCGAAACTCTTGATTTGCAAGAATTTCGGCGCCCCTGCCAAGTAGTCGAAGTGACAGGATTTGAACCTGCGGCCTCTGCGTCCCGAACGCAGCGCTCTACCAAACTGAGCCACACCTCGTTAACGTAATTCATATTACGCTAATAATTATACAGGAAAACCGCTTTTAAATAAACACTATTTAATGAATTTATTATGAATTATTTCTTTTTCGAGTTTCTTAGCATGAGTATAATATTGATTATCTCGGATATAAAGCAGAATACCGCAAGCCCAAGTGATATATAATTCAATGCCGTTGGTCGCTTAACAAAGAAAAAGCTTACTATCAGAACTATTGCAATAACAATAATTACTCCCGCAAAAATAAAATCTTTTTTCATATGTTTCTCCTTAAATCAGTTTTTTATTATCGTGTACTTCATGACCATTATGTCGGTTACGGAAAAGTCTGAATCGTTGTCAAGGTCATTCGGTTTCGGAAGAAAGCTGTATTGCGAAGTGACAAAACGTTTCGCACTTACAAGGTTCGTTTCAACAGATGTCGAATACAGATTTACAAACCTGTAGTTTTCGGCTGAAATTTCAGGATAATGTAAGTCTGTCTGAGAGCCTTCAACCGTGTCAAATTGAATATGTGTCAGAAAGAAATTGTCAGAACCTTTCAGAAAATATTTTGTATCCCCTGAGCTTTCCCAGGTAGGGTCTACTGCATACCATTCGTTGTCTTCAAGTTTTACATAGCACCATATATGCCGTTCACTGCTTACAGAACCTGTACCGCCTACAAGTATACACGGAATATCGTAATAATCACACATAGTCTTGAAAGCCTTTGCGTAGCCGTCACATACAGCGTAGTGAGGTTCAAAGAAAACGCCTATTGCGGAATGTGAAAATTTGCTTTTTGAACTGTATGAAGTCTTTGAAATGATACTCTGATAAATCGAATATGCACGGCTTGCCCTGCTCGAACCGGTCACAAGAAAAGTCTTTACCTGATAATCAAGCAAGTTTTTGACATTCATAGCCTCCTGACCATCACAGAACAGATAATTCACACCTATTGGTATTTCAATTTTTTCAACTTTTATTCCGTTTTCTTCATAATCAATCTGACATACGGAATCAAATGCAGAGTTAAACCAGAAAAAATCAAGATTATCATACATTAAAGCCTGAACAGCATTTCTTGTAATAGCGGAAACGTAAAAATTAATCTCTGAACGGTCAGTAGCTGTAAGTGTCTTTTCGTAACCATAAGGTTTGGAAATGAAAATCGGTTCAGGCAAGACAACTTCACAAGATATATCGCATGGAGCGGAAAACGATGAAATAGCCTCGTAAACAGCAAGCTGGTTTGGGGTAAGCTGTTCTCTGAAGATATATTTTTCAAAGTCAGCATAGCAATTATATTCAGTATTGAGTATTGTAACAAGAATTATTGTCAGAGTTATAATATATATAATAAACTTTTTTAGAGATTTGTGTATTGACAGGTTGAAAATCTCAATCACCTCCATTATATATATTAACTGAAAAAATCAGTTGTAAGTTGTTTCGTCAGTTGTTGAAATGTTTTCGTTATCAGTTGCCAAAGTACTTTCATCAGGTTTGCTCTGAGGAAATGAAATATTCAGGTCTACTGTTGTTGAAATTCCGTCAACAGTTCCTTCGTGTGTGTACTGCCAGATAGTGAAATTATGGTCAAGTACGGGTTTTTCTCTGTATTCGGCGTACCAGAAAGGATAACTTGAAAGGGCTTTCAGGTCGAGGAGTTTTGAAGTCATGTGTCTGTTTGAGTAAATCATAGGTTTATAACCGGCATCTTTTATTTCACGGCAAAATTCCATACAGAAATCAGTGAGTTCGCTTGTATTTACTTCATGAGTGCGGGCGGAAGACGTTTCGGGTTCTTCCCAGTCAAAGATTATCGGGTATGTAAGGTTGTAATCGCTTACTTTTTCGAGTACAAATTGAGCTTCTTCAACTACTTCATCAATATTAATAGCCTGAGAGAAAAAGTATACACCGAGTTCAAGACCAGCTTCGGAAGCACCCTGCATATAAGTTTCAAAGTTCTGGTCAAGGTTTATAATACCGCTTTCGTAGCCTCTGTAGCCGACACGGACAATTACAAAATCTATGCCATCAGCTTTAACCTTATTCCAGTCAATGTCACCTTGGAAGTATGAAACGTCAATACCGGTTTTTGAGATAATGTTACCGTTTTGGTCAGTGTAGTGATAGCGGGAATTTTCACCGGGAATAATTCTGTCATAGTCATATGAATTTGTGAGATAGTCGGGTTTTCCCTTAAAAAAGTCAAATCCTCCGTTTTGGGAATATTCGTTATAAGCATCTTCAGTATCCTGATTATTTCTTCTGAGGAAGGGAAGTATCAGAAATGAAATAATCAGTATTGCGATGAGTAACAATAACGCTCCCCCAATGATAAGTTTTTTAATCATGTTTTATTGCCTTTCTTTTTTATATATAAGTATTATATAATAAAAATCCACAGATTTCAACCTAAATAATAAATATTATACTATTTACGGTGAAAACGGATGATATATAAAAATAGATGGACACATAATAAAAAGTGTGATATAATAAAATAAAAAAATTAAAGAGAGGAAAATATATTATGCCACATATTTCTATCAAAATGCTTGAGGGAAGAACAGACGAACAGAAGAAAATTGCCGCTCAGAAAGTAGCTGATGCACTTGTTGAAGCTGTAGGTTGCAGTTACGACCATGTTTCAGTAAGCGTTGAGGACTATTCAAAAGTTGAATGGCAAGGGGTTTTCAAGGACGAAGTTAAGAAGAAAAGCGAATACCTTTTCAAAGAACCGAATTATGACCCTGCCGATATGCTGAAGTAATGAGATGAACAACAGAAGAATAGTTCTTGCATCGGGTTCACCGAGAAGAAAAGAACTGCTTAGGGAAATTTTCAGCGAATTTGAAGTTATTCCATCTGACGTTGAAGAAATTGTTCCTGATAACATCGAAACAGATAAGACGGCAGAATTTCTTGCGAACCTTAAAGCAGAACACATTGCGAAACAGTATACGGACAGCCTTGTAATCGGAGCGGATACGATAGTAGTTTGCGAAAATGAGATTATGGGGAAACCGAAAGACCTTGATGACAGTAACGAGAACTTTATAAAAGTCTATAAAAACTAAAAAAGTTCTCAGCTGGGTATGTTCGGAAACGAGCATAGCACACAAATTGAATTGCAGGTAATGCC
>URWK01000157.1 GCA_900551505.1 uncultured Ruminococcus sp.
AAAAACAAAAAAACACCCCCCCGCGCCCCCCCCCGCCCCCCCCCCCCCCCCTCGCCCCATTGATTATTCTATTATTAAGTGAGCCGGTTATCTTGCGTAACAAATCATATATCCGTCAAGTTCTTCGGTAATGATATTATCCGATACATACGCAAAATTATTTGTGACAACATAAAGTTTGTTTTCATCAGGTTTGCCGTGTGCAAGTTTTTCGGTTTGTTTTTCCGTGTATTCTTTCATCCGGTCGAAATCGAGCCTTGCTATTATGAAACTGCTCATATTCATATCATGCTTGACAGCGTATATTGCGAACGCATAGTAATTATCCATGTATTCATTGAAATCGGGGACTTCCGGCACAAAACATATTTCATCGTATATTGTTCCGAGTTCTTCCCATCTGTTGGACTTTAATGGTGAAATATATTCCATTTCGGTCTTGTAATATGAAAAGCGTTTGAAAATCACTGTCATGTCAGTAATCTGTATTGCAAGACACAGAATAAGAAATATTGTTCCGACTTTTCGATTGTCCAGTTTTCTGAATGCAAAGGCGATTATTCCGACTATTATTCCGTAAAGTGTCAGCCACATAAATCTTCCCGATGCTCTGAATATGCTGAGAAGTTCCGTAATCTTTTCAGGATAGGAAAACGTAAAGATGACTTTATCGTTCAGTGTCAGTACAGGGAAAAACGCAAGGTATGAAGATATTGCGACAACTAAAATTACAGGAATAATTATATTCTTATAGTCAGAGAAAAAATATGATACTCCCGAAAATCTGTTCTTTACAGTGAAGAATATTGTCAGGACTATGCATATAACCGCTCCGAAAATTATCCCGGCTCCAAGGTATGCATAACCTTCACCTTGTCCGTCTATAGTCGGCAAAGGCTTTATTAAAAGGGAATTTCCTTCACCCATAGGATTTATAAGTGTATTGAGGTTTGCGGAAAATTGCCCAAGCCCTCCGCCCGAAAAGCTTGAACCGCCATAGAATGCACCGTTTACCCACATAAGAAGCAATGTAAACGGAACTGATGAAACCGGCACTAAGATATCTCTTACAATTTCCCTGTTTTCGAGCAGGTCATAAAGCAATGCCCCGAACATCACAAAATAACACATAGGCACAAAGTACGGGTGAACACTTACTGCAAGCATAGAGGTTAACGTCCAGTAAATCACTCTTTTGACGGAAGTGAATTCATCATTGCACAGCCACAGCCATATGAACAGCAAGATAAGCCATTGTCCGCCCAAGGCAGAATGTCCGAACATTCTTTGAATGACTGTTTCGGAAAAGATAAACAGACTTCCGCCGAGCAGGTCAATAAATACATTCTGTTCTTTCTCAAGTTTCGAGGTAATCAGTGTTCCCAGACCTCCTTGCATTGCGAAACAGAATACTCCCCAAAGCCCCATGTACTGAAAAGTTTCAGGCAACAGCGGTGATAAAATTTTGAAAAACACTGCGAAAAGAGGTATTGAATCCGTATACATCATGCTTACTTTCTGTTCTGAAAGCCCTTCAATAAGCCCTATCGGAAACGACCAGTCGCTTTTCCGATAAAATTGCCACCCGATATAATGTTGATTTATGTCACCTGATTTCTGATAAATCCATTCTTCATATGCCGGATTAATAATTTTCACACCGTAAATCAGCATAAAAATTATCATTCCGAGAATACAGCCCGCAAGAAATCCGAACCATCTTGACTTAACAATTTTTTTCATTTTTCTCTCCTGTTCTTTTTGTCTTTATTATAACCAATCCGGATACAACCCTTAAAGTATATCACATATACAATCATTTGTGAATATTATTTATATCCGAACATATGGATTTGGCAGTTCATAGATTTAGCAATTTCCGCTACATATTAAGCTTGACATAAATTGTTTTGTCTGATATACTGATTCTGCAAGGGGGTGTTTTTAGTGTGGATTAAATAAGAAAATCACTGTTTTCCGAGTCGGAGTTACAGTGATTTACAGACAACAGATGCTCGGAACTGAAAGAGAAAGGATTTATTTATGTTTGAAAATAAGACAGAACAACAGAAAACAAAGGCTGTGCTGATTTGTGCGGATACAGGCGAATTTGATGCAAAAGCTTCAATTGATGAACTTGAGGAACTTGCGGAAACCGCAGAAGCTGAAACAGTGCTTAAAGTAATTCAGAAACGTGAAGTTATTGATAATGCAACTGTTATTGGTAGCGGAAGGCTTGAAGAAGTCAGGAGAGAAGCCGAAATGCTTGGTGCAGAAATTGCAATTTTTGACTGTGAAATGACCGCTTCACAGATGAGAGAAACGGAAGATATTCTGAATATCCGTGTCATCGACCGAACAACGCTTATTCTTGACATCTTCGCAATGCGTGCAAAGTCAAAAGAAGGTAAACTTCAGGTTGAACTCGCTCAACAGAAATACAGACTCCCAAGACTTGCCGGTATAGGTACAGAACTTTCAAGACTCGGCGGTGGTATAGGCACAAGAGGCCCCGGCGAAACGAAGCTTGAAACAGACCGCAGACATATAAGAACCAGAATACAGACGCTTGAACGAAACCTTAAAGAGCTTGAAAGGCAACGTCAATTCGGAAGAATCCGCAGGAAAAAAGACGGTGTACTTTGTGTTGCGATTGTCGGATACACAAATGCAGGGAAATCAACCTTGCTGAACAGGCTTACAGGTTCAGAAGTCTTTGCGGAAAACAAGCTTTTTGCAACTCTTGACACAACTTCAAGAGGTCTGGAACTTCCTGACGGCAGGAATGTGATTTTTATTGACACAGTCGGTTTCATAAGCAGATTACCGCACAATCTTGTCGAGGCGTTCAAATCCACCCTTGAAGAAGCGACAAGTGCCAGCCTTATTCTGAACGTTATTGATATATCGTCACCTGAATGTGAGAAACATTCACAGGTTACGGAAAAGCTTCTGTCTGAACTGGGTTGCGATGAAATTCCTAAGATTACCGTTCTGAACAAGTGCGATGTTTCACCGTATGCAGAACTGTTCACGAATACCGGAAATTCAGTCAGGGTTTCAGCGAAAACGGGATACGGAATTGATGCATTGCTTGAAGCAGTGGTTAAAAATCTTCCCGAAACCGCTAAAAGAATGAGTTTGACAATTCCCTATGACAACGCAGGACTTATTGCAAGAATCCGTGAACAAGGCAAAATCTTTAGTGAAGAATACACCGAAGATGGTATAAAAATTGACGGATTGATTGACAGAAAGTTAATATCAGCGGTAAAAGTCTATCAGACAGCTTAAAAAGTGAATATTATAATAAATTCTGATTAACTTTCAGAAAAACACTTTACAAATGCTTTTCTTTGTGATATACTGTAATAGTCGTCAGGGAACAAGAAGTTAAAAAAGACGGCGTTACAGATATCACAATTAAATAAACTGGGGTGTCGCCAAGTGGTAAGGCAGAGGACTCTGACTCCTCCATTCCGTGGGTTCAAATCCTACCACCCCAACTTTTAAAACCAACTTGTAAAATGCAAGTTGGTTTTTGTTGTACTGAGAAATATTTTTTAAGGATGGTGATGATATTATTCCGCAAAATTATGGCAGTAATAACGATTTAAATAATCTTCAATTTATGTGTGGGCATTTCAATCATCTAAGTAAGATGGTTTAAATTCCGACAAAGTAAGAAATACTTTAGGGAGCGGTTTTATAATCGCTCCTTTTTGTTTTAGTTTGGAAAATTATTTTGAAGTGCAAATGTGCATCTTGCATAGTTTTTAATAAAATTTTTGTAATAGATTTTACTTAGTTTTGCGTTAAACCACTTGACAACCGCTGATTTTTATGTTATAATCAACAAAACAAAAGAAATAAACCAAAAAGTTTTTAGAACTTTAGCGTAAATCTAAATAACGAAAATT
>URWK01000158.1 GCA_900551505.1 uncultured Ruminococcus sp.
GTTCCTATTATTTTAATTTTTTTAATATTGTTTTTAATTTTTGATCCCCCCGCCCCCCGCCGCCCCCCCCCCCCCCCCCGCCCCGGCCCCCCCCCCCCCCCCCCCCCCCCCCCGGAAACAACTGTTGCAGTTATCTTCCCTGCTTTATATCTTATTTTTCAAGCGTTCCGACTACCGCCCAGTTTTTAGAATCAGTAATCTTCACATTTACGAACTGCCCTTTAAGAGCAATATCCCCGTCAAATTCAACTATTATAAATTCACCGCTTTTGCCGCACAACATACCGTTTTTGCTTTCGCCGTCAACAAGCACTCTCATTGTTCTTCCGATGAAACGCTTGTAGTATTCCGTGGAAATTTCACGTTGCAGGGCTAAAAGTTCACGCATACGGCGACCCTTTTCTTCATCGCTGACCTTGTCATCAATCAGTGAAGCCTTTGTGCCGGTACGCTTTGAGTATATAAACGAATATATATTATCATACCTGACTTTTTTCATTATTTCAAGTGTATCCTGAAAATCCTTTTCGGTTTCATTCGGAAATCCTACTATTATATCAGTAGTGAATGAAAAATCGGGGATAATACTTCTTGCATAGTCGATAGTTTCCATATACTTCTCAACCGTATATTTTCTGTTCATCTTGTCAAGTATGTCATTACTTCCGCTCTGAACAGGCAAATGCAGGTGTTTACCGACTTTATCGCACTGAATTATTGCGTTGATAAGTTCTTTTCCTGCGTCCTTAGGGTGTGACGACATGAAACGTATTACAAAATCACCGTCAATTGCATCAATCTCTCTCAGCAATTCGGGAAATGTTATCTTTTCTTCAAGGTCTTTTCCATATGAATTTACATTCTGCCCAAGCAACATTATTTCCTTACAGCCGTTCGCCACAAGTTCCCTTACTTCATGCAATATGCTTTCAGGTTTCCTGCTTCTCTCTCTGCCTCTTACATAAGGTACTATACAATATGAACAGAAATTATTACAGCCATACATTATCGGAACAGATGCCTTAAAACTGTTTCCGTCACGCAACTGCTTAATATTTTCGTTAAGTGTCATTCCGCCGTATTCGTTTATGTCAACAACGTACTTTTTGCCGTTAAGGACTTCCGCTATAAGTTCAGGCAACTTGTCAATCGCAAAAGTCCCGAAAATAAGGTCTACAAACGAATATGAAGCCTTAATCTTGTCTGCGGTTTTCTTTTCCTGTGCCATACAGCCACACAGCCCGATTATAAGGTTCGGATTATTTCTTTTCAGACGCTTTATTGCTCCTATACTTCCGAAAACTCTTTCTTCGGCGTTTTCCCTGACCGCACAGGTATTGAAAAGAATAAGGTTCGCTCTTTCCATATCGTCAGTAAAAGAATACCCGATTTCCGCAAGCACTCCTTTTATCTTTTCCCCGTCAGAAACATTGAGCTGACAACCGAAACTCTTCACACAGGCAACACCGTTTCCTATTCTGCTTCTCAGTAATTCCAAATCGTTCTGATTTTCCAAAATATGTTTTTCACCTCCCTGATAAGCTGATTTCAATTATATCATACTTTCTTTCAATTTACAAGAAAATATTAAGATTGACAAACGAAATCTAAAACGATATAATTATATAACCATATGAAAAGTTATGGCATTAAAATACAAATGAAAGGTCTTTCGGAAATATGAAATACTCTGTAAATATGGGTCATTGGTGTTCTGTTTTTGCTGTTCCAACTGACATTATAGACAAATATATTAAAACGGCTTCGGGGTCAGCGATTAAGGTGCTTATTTTCCTGCTCAGATATTCAGGCAATATTTTTGATTCGGAGAAGATAGCTTCCGAAACGGGTTTAACTAATGATGAAGCCCTTAATGCTCTGGATTTCTGGAAACAGGCAAGGTTTATAAATAATACTCTCGGAGGATTTCCAGATTCCCGTCAACAGAATGCTCCTGATATTCAGTTCGATTCGATAAAAAAAGATTTCACCGTTCCTCAGAGCAGTATCAATTATTCAATCAAACCCGATGAAATTGCCGAAAAGCTGGAAAAGGACAACGAAACCCGTGAATATTTCAAAATGGCTGTTCTTTGTTTCCAACATGAATTAACATATCAGGAACAGAAATGTCTTTTATGGATGAATAATGTTCTCGGACTTAATACCGATGTTTGCCTGCAACTCATTTCATATTGTGCCTCTATTAAAAAGCTTTCACCGCAATATATAAATACACTTGCTATAGACTGGGAAAAACGCAATATAGATACTTGCGAACTCGCAAAAGAGGAAATCGCAAGGCTTAATGAATTAAAAAGTCTGCGTTCAAAATTTCTCGGTATTCTTGGTCTTGACAACCGACCGATTACAAAAAAAGAAGACGAACTTATTACTCATTGGATTGAACTCGGCCATTCGGAAGAACTTGTAAACTTCGCATATGAAAGAACCGTTAATGCAATCGGTAACCGTTCACTTCCCTATATGGCGAAAATTCTTGACAACTGGTACGCAAAAGGACTTCACTCGGTTTCGGACGTTACCGATGCGGAAGAAAAAAGTCCTTACAAGGGCAAAAAGAAACACAGAAAAGGATTTATTCAGGATGACCCTTCATTTGATGTTTCTTTTGCCGATGAATATTAACATATATACAGAAAGGAGATTTACAGAACCATGTATATGACGAAATCAAAAGCTTTTGAGTTAGCTTATAAAGAACTCGAAAAACGAAAAGAACGTGCCGAACTCGAAAACGAAAGAAGACTTGAGCAGATAAGAACAGACTACCCCGATATACAGGAAGTCCGTAACAGAATTTCAGAAATGGGCATGAAGATATTTTTCGTTCTTCAGAACAGCATGAACCCTGATAAAGCTTTAGACGAAATCAGAAAAAGAAATCTTGAAGCACAGGAAATGATTAAATTACTTCTCCGAAGTCACAACTTGCCCGAAGATTACCTTGAAACCCCGTATACCTGCAAAGATTGCAAAGATACCGGTTCAAACCAGACAACCGGAAAACGTTGTGATTGTCTGACCATTCTCGCAAATCAGATATGGGCAAAAAATCTTTGCACAGATTCCCCGATTAAGCTTACTTCATTCGACACCATAGACGAAAGATACTTTCAATTCTCTACTGACCCTGAAAAAATGCGTAAATACTACCTTAATGCATTATCTTACGCAAAAAAATTCGAGCCACACAGTTCAAGTATAATAATGCGTGGAAAAACAGGCCTCGGAAAAACACATCTTGCTCTTGCCATCGCAAATGAAGTCGTTAAAAAAGGTTATACGGTTCTTTGCGACAATGCCCAGAATATTATAGAAATTGCCGAAAGCGAAAAGTTCTCGAAAGACGGCGACTTTGCCAATGCAATCAATATGTTTCTTGATATAGATTTGCTTGTTATTGACGATGTCGGTTCAGAGGTAAGCACCGAGTTCGCAAGAACCGTAATGTTCAGAATTATTGACGGCAGATTAAGACAAAACCAGTCTACTATTATTACTACAAATCTGACATTTGAACAGATGAAGCAATTCTACGATTACAGAATCGTTTCAAGAATCCTCGGAGTATACCAGATACTCAATTTTGACGGCACTGATTTGAGAATTGTAATGCGTAAACAAAAAGAAGAAGCCAGAAAAAACGGAGAACCTGTTTACAGAGATTTCAACGATTTCATCGAAAGAAATTAAAATTTGCAGGAAACTGAAAACGGAACTGGGGGGGGGGGGGCGGGGGGGAGAAAAAAACCCCCCCCCCCCACCAATAATAAACCCCCCCCGGATTTGGTTTTTTATTTTTTTTTAAAACCAAAAAAACCCACAGAATAATGATTTTTTTTTATT
>URWK01000159.1 GCA_900551505.1 uncultured Ruminococcus sp.
ACCAAACCCGAAAAAATAAATATATATAATAACCCCAACTCTGCCCCCCAAAAAAAAAACCATAAACACCATCGCGGCTAAAATACCCCGGATTTTTATGGTGTAAATTCCCCCCCCTGCAACTTTAAGTTGCGGAAGAAAAAATCCTTGTTGTAAAACAAAGTTGGTTGTGCGGGGTCTGATAATCTGATATAATTGAATTAAAGAAACAACAACTACAGACTTTCAGGAGATGTATATAATTATGACAACTGTATCAGAAAAATTATTGAGCCTGAGAAAAGAACACGGCTTTTCACAAGAATATCTTGCCGGTGAACTCGGAATAAGCCGTCAGGCAATTTCAAAATGGGAACGTGGGGAAACCTTGCCGAATACGGAAAGCCTTATGGCACTTTCGGTAATATACGGAGTTTCGGTTGATGAACTGCTTTGCATGAATGCCGATGAAAAACTGCAGGGAAATATTCCGGTCAGTAATAATATGACTTTTGAGCAGGGATTTGTACCGACATTTGAAGACTGTCAGAAAAAAGAAATAAGTAGCGACAATTTTAATTCACTCATGATTGGTTGTGAGAGAATTTTTGAAACAGATGTATTCAAGTTTGTGTTCACTTCATATCCGATAATTGTAACGGCTGTGTATTTGTTTTTCGGGGCAGTATTTCATTTGTGGGCGTATGCATGGCTTGTGTTTATGACAATACCGCTTTTTTATACGGCAGTTCCGGCGATAAAGAAACGCAATGCAAATATTTTCTGTTATCCGGTACTTGTGGCTACAATATATCTTGCGATGGGAATGGCATTCAGAATTTGGACAATGACATTGTTCCTGTTCTTCACAATTCCTATATATTACATAGCGATTGCAACTTTAATCAGAAAAAAATAATTCTCTGAAAGACAGCCTTTAAAGACTGTCTTTTTTATATTTTTCGGCGAGTTTCATAAGGTCGCTGTGATTATTCTGTACATTTCCGCATATAACATCATCAAGAAGTTGTTTTAAAGTGTTACCTATTTCTCTGCCTTTCAGACCGATGGAAATCATATCATTTCCGTTTACTTCGAGGGCTGAAAGACTTAAACAGGCTTTTTCGGCTTCAAGTTTTCTGACATATTCCGCAATTTCTTCCGCTTCGTCCTTTTCTGCAAGGCAGAAATCCTGTTTTGAACTTGCGTCCGCCTTATAGACTTCCATAAGCAGATAAAAATTTTCCACTCCGATTTCCGCCACAAGTCTTTTTACAGCCTTTTCGGATTTAAGCTTGTCGCTGTGATGTTTTATGAGCAGGACGGCTAAATCTATGGTCTTGTTATCGTATTTAAGTCTTTTAAGTATAGGTTTTGTCATTTCAGCACCGACAGGGGCGTGAGTTTTGAAATGACCTCTGCCGTTTTCGTCTGTTTTGAAAGTTGCCGGTTTCGCAATATCATGAAACAGCATAGTAAGCCTGATTATCTGTTCATTTACGGCATACTGTACGGCGTAAGCACTGTGTTCCCATACGGTATATTTATGATAAGGGCTTTTCTGGTCGAAACCTATGCAAGCTTTCAGTTCGGGGATAACTTCTGTAATAATGTCACTGTATTCCATAAGCACCTTGTGCGGAAACTGACCGCATAGCAGCTTGTCAAGTTCAACCCTTATACGTTCGGCGGAAATTTTGTTAAGTGTGTGTTTAAGCCTGTGAACCTGCTCAGCAGTTTTTTCTTCTATCTCGAATCCGATTTGTGAAGAGAACCTTATAGCACGCATAATTCTCAAAGCGTCTTCGGAAAACCTCTTTTCAGCTTCTCCCACGCACACAATTTTCTTATTTTCAATATCTTTCTGACCGCCGAAAATATCGTAAAGCCCGTGTTCTTCATTGTAAGCAATAGCATTCATAGTGAAATCACGTCTTGAAAGGTCATCTTTAAGATTTCTGGTATATTTGACTTCAGAAGGGTGTCTTCCGTCAAAGTATTCTCCGTCTATCCTGAAAGTAGTGATTTCAAGTGACATACCGCCTACGATAACTGTAACAGTTCCGTGTTTAAGCCCTGTTTCAATAATTCTGTAGCCTCTGAAAGCCTCTATAGTTTCGGAAGGTGTGGCACTTGTGGTAATATCGAAGTCCGCCGGTTCTCTGCCCATAAGAAAATCCCTGACACAGCCTCCGACTATCCAGCCTTCAAAGCCGTTAGAGGACAGTATTTTCAGGGCTTCCGAAACCTGCACGGGAATATTGAATTTCATGTTTATCACTCCTGATTAGTGTTTGTTTTACGCTTCACTTATATAATATCACATTTTAACGGCTTTTTCTATAGGTTATCATATTTTTATCACATAAAAATTTATAATTATAAACATAAGATAACAACAGGGGCGATGATAAAGATACCCCGAAAAATAGATTGATTTTTGAAAGGAACTGATGACTTATGACAAACAATAACGATTTCAATAACATGAACAATGACGAAAAGAGATACAATGAATACAGTTACCAGCCACAGAACATTGCAGAAGTTCAGACAAAGAGCAGAGGTAAAAGCGTTGCGAAAGTCCTCGGAATCATAGCTTGTGCAATTGCAATTTCAGTGGGTTCAATTTCAGCATATTCATACGCTACACAGAACAAGGCTCAGAACGGATTATCAGCCGAAGGCACTTCATCAAGCGATATTGGAACACAGCTTGAAAACACATCTTCAGCATCAAGTACTTCCGAAAGCAGTTCTGACGGTTCAACGCTTTCGGGTCAGAACTGGATTACACTTGCGGCAAGAAAAGATGCCCTTTCAGTACCGGACATTGTAAAAAAGGTTATGCCGTCAGTTGTAGGAATTTCTTCAACACTCTATAACGGTACTTCAACAGGTACGGGAATTGTAATGTCAGAAGACGGATATATAATCACAAACGCACACGTTGTTGAAGGTGCAAATGCCGTTTCCGTAATGCTTCAGGACGAAACAGAATATGAAGCTGAAATAATCGGTTGCGATACTGAAACAGATATTGCAGTTCTTAAAATCAATGTTACAGGGCTTACACCTGCCGAATTCGGTGACAGTAATGATGTTGAAGTAGGCGAACTTGCAATAGCAATCGGCAACCCACTCGGATTTGAACTTTTCGGTTCAGTAACAGGCGGTATTGTTTCAGCTGTAAACCGTGAAGTAACACTTGATGACGAAAGAGTAATGAAGCTTATCCAGACAGATGCCGCTATTAACTCCGGTAACTCAGGTGGTCCGCTTGTAAACAGTTACGGTCAGGTTATCGGTATCAACTCAATAAAGATTTCTTCAAATTACAGCAGTGCAACAATTGAAGGACTTGGTTTTGCTATCCCGATTGACGATGCACAGACAATTATAAATGACCTTATCAATTACGGATACGTTACAGGCAGACCGCAGATAGGCATTTCATGCGAAGACATTTCAGCAATGTATGCAAGATATTACAACATTCCGCAGGGTACAATGGTTAAGTATATCAATCCTGATGGCCCGGCTGCAAATTCAGGCTTACAGGTCGGAGATGTAATTATCGGTGCGAACGGTCAGGAAATCTCAAGCCTTACAGAACTCAACGAAATCAAAAAACAGCTCAATGTTGGCGATACACTCACACTTACAGTTTCAAGAAACAATCAGGAAATTGACATAAAAATCGTGCTTGCCGAAACAAAACAGTAATAACTTAAATCATCATGACATTAACTTTAAATAAAATTACTCTGTATGGCAGGTAAGGCACTCCTGTAAGCTATGCGGATTTAAATAAATAGCCAGCTTCTTTTTCAAAACTCAATAGGGCGGGGGGGGGGTGGGTGCATTTCATTTTTCTTTTCTTAAGACCGC
>URWK01000160.1 GCA_900551505.1 uncultured Ruminococcus sp.
ATACTTTTAAACGGTCTCGGAATACCTACAGAGCTTCATTACGAAAAAATGAGTTCCCTTACAGGTAACCAGAAGGTTAAGGTTCTTCTTGCACAGGCACTTTTCGGAAACCCTGATATTCTTCTTCTGGACGAACCTACAAACCACCTTGATATTGATGCGGTAAAATGGCTTGAAGAATTTTTGATGGAATATTTTGGCACAGTGCTTGTGGTATCCCATGACCGTCACTTCCTCAATAACGTGTGTACACATATAGTTGATATAGACTACACCAAGATTAAAATGTATGTCGGAAACTATGAGTTCTGGTATGAGTCCAGCCAGCTTATTCAGAGAATGATTAAGCAACAGAACAAAAAGGCGGAAGAAAAAATTAAGGAACTCAAATCATTTGTTGAGAGATTTTCAGCAAACAAATCAAAGTCAAGCCAGGCTACTTCAAGGAGAAAACTCCTTGACAAGATTACAGTCGAGGAAATGCCTGCTTCAAGCCGTAAATATCCTTATATAAGCTTTGACATGGACAGAGAACCGGGTAAAGAAATTCTTTCCGTTAACGGACTTACAAAGACTGTTGACGGCGAAAAGGTTCTTAACAATGTAAGCTTCACTCTCGGCAGAACCGATAAAGTAGCTTTTATAAGCGAAAATGAACATTCGCTTACCATGCTGTTCAAGATACTTATGGAGGAAGAGCAAGCCGACAGCGGTTCTTTCAAGTGGGGAATTTCTACTTCACGTTCATATTTTCCGAAAGACAATTCAGAATACTTCAATGACTGTAATCTTTCAATAATAGACTGGATAAGACAGTATTCAAAGAATGACATTACCGACACATATCTCAGGGGATTTCTCGGCAAGATGCTTTTTTCGGGCGATGACGTGTATAAGAATGTAAATGTTCTTTCAGGTGGCGAAAAAGTTCGCTGTATGTTCTCAAGAATGATGCTTTTCGGCTCAAATGTTCTTTTACTTGACCAGCCTACAAACCACCTTGACCTTGAAAGCATTACCGCAGTAAACAACGGACTTGAAGCATTTAAGGGAGTTGTGATGTTTACTTCACATGACCACGAAATTTTACAGACTGTTGCCGACAGAATTATTGAAATCACACCGGACGGTTGTATTGACAGATACGGAACATATGAATAATTTCTTGAGGCAAAGAAAAAATATAACAACTGATATAAAATGACTCTTTTTTTGAAAAAGTATTCAAATAAATAAAAATGTATTTAAAAACCGGACAGGAGGGGGTTCTCATGCAGTCAAATCCAGACGATATACTGTGTATTCTGAACCAACTGTATGAAAAAGTATTCAGGTTTTCAGAAAGTTCTCTTGATGATGACATTAACACATATGAGAAATTTCTCGGCGGATATTCCGAAAGTAATATTCATTCTCAGGACAGGGAATATTTTAACCGTTGTTTTTCTCCCGATGCAATCAGAAATTCGGTGAAAAATAAAGAGAAAAATGTTGTCGGATATGTGAGATATTATTTCAGCAGTATGGTATCATGTTGTACGATAATTGAGCTGAATCGTATGCGGACAGGTGAAAATACTTTTGTGATGTTCAAGCGTATAGAAGACAACAAATTTGCGTTAGGTGACTGTAATCAGGGAAGAAATATAGAAAAGGCACTTAAAAAAGTCTGCCTGTTCTTCTCAGTGGTAGACATTGAAACAGGGGAATATATCCTTGACAGCTCGAATGCTTCAAGGCTCGGAATAGTTCTTCCGGAATCGGGCAGTCACGATGAACAGATGAAATACCTTGCCGAAAATGTTATTTATCCTGACGACAGGGAAGACTACCTTAAACAGACTTCTGTAAGTGCCATAAAAAAATGTATACTTGACAAGAACGTTTTTTCATATGATTACAGGATAATTTCCGAAAACAGCCCGAAAGGTTATTCATGGCTCAATATGAGTGCATTTATTATTTCCGACACTACAGGAAAAGACAATTTGATTATCCTTGGGAAAGACATTACGGAAAAGAAAAACAGTGAAGAAGTTTCCGTAAAGTACGGTTTACTCATGCAGGAATACCAGTACCAGAAACAAATGTGGAAGAATGACGAACGTTACAGGGTTATTGTTGAACAGACCGATGCAATCGTGTTTGAGTGGACAAGGGAAGATGGGTTGCAGTATATCTCACCGAACTATCATGAGAAACTTTATTCTCAGGTAGCAACGGGCAGATTCAGTTTCAACATACTGAAAACAATAATTCACCCCGAAGACATGAAAATATTCATAAAGTCACTGAAAACTTTCAGAAGACACATACCAAGGACACAGATTGACATAAGGTTAAGGTCAAGACACGGCGATTATATATGGGTCAAGATTTCCGCAAATAATTTCTATGACGATGATGGAAAACTTATTAAAATCATAGGCACGCTTCAGGACATAGACCAGGCTACACGCACATACAGGGAACTTAAATACAGAACGGAATGTGATTCGCTTACGGGTATCAGTAATACGGACAAGTTTCTTGACGATGTGGAAAGCATCATAAAGAAAGGCATTCAGCATTATTCGCTGGTGGTCTTTGATATAGACAAGTTTAAGGTTATCAATGACATTGGCGGAATATCAAGCGGTAATGAAGTTTTAAGACATATTGCGGACAGTATGAAAATTCTTCTTGGCAATTCCGCAATATATTCAAGACTTTATGCGGACACTTTCGGAATATTTCTGCAATATGACGATGACGAGGAACTTATAAGATTAATCAGAAATATCGACAGGCTTGTGAACCAGAATACAGAGGGTCATAAAGTAAATCTTTCTTTCGGGATATATAAGAATTTCGGAAAAACCGCAAGTGTAAGTGTAGCTTGTGACCGTGCGAGCCTTGCAAAAAAGACTATCAAGGGAAACATATTGCAGAGATATGCATTCTACAATGAAAGCCTCAGTGACAAACTTATGTACGAAAAGGAAATAGAGGACGAAATGAACAATGCTCTTGAAACAGGACAGTTCATAATGTATCTCCAACCCAAGTACAGTATTTCAAATGATAAAGTTGTAGGAGCTGAAGCACTTGTAAGATGGCTTCACCCGACAAAGGGAATGATTGCACCTTTTAAATTCATTGAACTTTTTGAACATAACGGATTTATAAAGAACCTTGATGAATATATGTGGGAGCAGGCTTGTAAGCGGATAAGATATTGGATTGATATGGGTTACGAACCTGTACCGATTTCCGTAAATGTTTCAAGACTTCACATAAGCAACCCCGACTTTATAAATATAATTATGGGGCTGATTAAGAAGTATAACATTCCTCAGCACTACATAGAACTTGAAATCACGGAAACACTTTTCTTTGAGGAACAGCAGAAACTTACAAATAAACTTTTCATGTTGAAAGAAGCGGGCTTCACGCTTGAAATGGACGATTTCGGTTCGGGCTATTCGTCACTTAATATGCTGAAAAATACACCTTTTGATGTTCTGAAAATAGACAGGGAATTTTTCAACAAGATTATGGAAACCGAAAAAGGTCAGATTATTATCCGTTACACAATTTCAATGGCTCTCGCACTCAATTTGCAGATAGTGGCGGAAGGCGTTGAAACCGTTGAGCAGGCCAAATTCCTTGAACAGTGCGGTTGTGACGTTGCACAGGGTTATTACTATTCAAAACCCGTACCGCCTGAAGAATTTGAGAAACAGGCTTTCGGAAAAAGTATGAATGATGATAAAAAGTAATTCGGGTATAGACAGGGGGGGGGGGCCCCCCCCCCCCGCCAGGGGTGGGCCCCCCGGATCATTTAAATATTTTTTTTTTTTATTTTAAAGATAAT
>URWK01000161.1 GCA_900551505.1 uncultured Ruminococcus sp.
CTTGGCAAGGAGGGGGCGGGGCTTATATGTTGGCTTGGCAATGTTCTTTATTCTAAAATATATTTGACAAAAAACAAGACGGGAGTTGTTACAGTGAAAGAATATACATACTCGGTTATTATACCTGCTCACAATGAAGAAAAATATATAGGCAAATGCCTTGAATCCGTTGCGGAAGCTTCCGCAGAAGTCGCTTCCGACAATGTACAGATTATTGTTGTCGCAAACCGTTGTACTGACGGAACTGTTGAAATTGCGAAAAAATACGGTGCGGAAATCTGCCTTAATGATGACAAGTGTATCAGCAGTGTAAGAAATGCAGGCATAAGGGCTTCAGGTGGTGAAATTGTTGTTACAATAGATGCGGACAGCACCATGACAAAAAATTCACTTAAAGAAATCAAAGAAATGCTCGAAAGCGGAAAATACATCGGGGGCGGTACACGCTCGAAGTTCAGCAGAATGTCAATAGGAATATTCTTTTCTTCAATGTACATTGCAAAATACCTTATCCCCGAAATGAGAAAGCACAAAACTTTTCTTTCGGGCGGAATGTTCTGCTTTTACCGCAAGAACTATGACACAATCGGAGGTTTTGACGAAACACTTTTAAGCCTTGAAGATTTGGACTTTGCGAAAAGACTTAAACAACTTGGCGATACAGTCAACAAGAAATACGGAACACTTAAAAAGTCTTACATAATCACTTCAAGCAGAAAATTTGACGAGTTCGGCGACTGGTATCTCATAAAAAACAGAAAGCTTACAAAACAGATTTTCACAGGGAAGGACCGTGAAGCCACAGATAAATTTTATTATGATGTTCGCTGATATAAGAAAATTCAGTACCTTTCCTGAAAGGTACTGAATTTTCTTTTTAAATATTAATTAAAACGGCCTTCATCATCCTTAATCTGACTCCACATATATCTCAGAAGCCAGCCGTCAAAGTCCGTAATCTCCATTGAAGAACCTGCCATCATAATTGAAGACTTGTTTTCGTTCGGGAAACCTCCCGGCGGGAAACCGTTGCTTTCGCCTTCTCCACCGTAAAAGTCCGTCATTCCGAAACCGTGTCCTATTTCGTGCTGAAGTACATGAATACCTGAACCGGAAAGCATATTCAGATAAGCATCATCGGAAAGTCTTTGTCCCCAGTCGCCTCCGCAACCGCCTATTGAAGGAAATCCCTGAGTTGCCCAGAGGTACATATCGAAACGTTTATCAAGTCCGCCCGGATAGTCAAATCCTGTATTTGTGTCGAAGTGATACATCCTTGAAAGTTTGTCAGGTGCAGACGGGAGAAGTTTTGGAATTTCTTCCACGCCGTTTGAAGTATCGCCTGAACTGTCATAATCAGAAATCAGATTGTCATATACGATTTCGTCAGGCTGTAAATCCGTAAGAACGCTCTTGTCAAGCACTGCCCAACCTACAATTTTCACATCAATATGGTCATACTTCCAACCGTCATAGCCTACAAGGTAATCTGTCCATGCATTAACCGACTTGTCGACTACGTCAAGAAGCTGTTTACGCTGTTCAAGTGAAATCGGTTTGTAAGACTGCCAGCGGACAACAAAATTAAGTGTTCCGTCCCCTGCGACAATCTGGTCAAAAATTGTATTTCGTCTGACTGTAGACTTTTCCGCAACAATTCTGTTTTCCCAAATCCACTGTGCAGGATACTCATAATTTGAAGGCATATCCGCAAGTGTTAATTCCGTTTTCGGAACATCTGTTGTAGTGGTTGTAGTTTCTTCCGGTTCTGTAACAACTGTAGTAACTGTTGTTTCGGTAGGTTCGGTAACTGTAGTTGTAGTAATTTCTGTAGTTTCGGTAATCTCTACTTTCGGGAAAACGTCACATTTTGGAAGTATGGCTTCTGCAATATTATATTCTTCCTGTCCGAAAATATATTTCTGTAATTCTGTCAAATCTTCATGAGAAAATTTGCCATCACCGTTTATATCCGCAATTGCATTTTCTATAAATCCTGTGTCTGCTCTGCCCATGTTAATTGCTTTCAGCAATGAATAATCGTGAGCATTTACAACGCCGTCCTTATTAATATCCCCTCTTTTAAGGTTTGTAACCGCTTCAATATACCAGTCCTGACTTTCGTTTCCGTCAAGTCCTACATTAATAATCGTATCACCGTCATTCATTGACGGAACAGTCATAGCGTTTTCCCCTGAGATGATAAAGGAATATGAACCATTGTCATTTTCCCTTATAGAAAAACTTTGAACATTGCTGTCACTGATTTCAAGGTTTCTGCTTCCGCTTTCAGACGATATGTAGAATTGCCCCTGGTCAAGAGCAGATTTTATTGTGTATTCGCCGTTTTCCGTTTCGGTGAAATACCATGTGTTATAATCCGCCA
This sequence comes from uncultured Ruminococcus sp., assembly GCA_900551505.1. Classification (GTDB taxonomy): domain Bacteria; phylum Bacillota; class Clostridia; order Oscillospirales; family Ruminococcaceae; genus UBA5884. The sequence goes on from URWK01000161.1 coordinate 2,387, forward strand.
CGCCGTCAGCCATATACTGACAAACATCTGCACCGCTTTGTACACTTGCATTCGCAACAGTCAGGTACTTCCCCGTAAGTGCATTCCTCAACATATAGCCTGCGTGAGTATTAAGGTTTTCTTTTGCCTCGACAGGTTTCTGTCCTCCGTACACCGAAAGCGAAACAGCAGAAAGCACAACGGCGAGAGTGACAGCCTGCAACTTTCGTAAATCAAACTTTTTCTTCATTTTTAACCTCCCTGTAATTATATAATTCAGATGAAAAATATTCAACTTGTTTAATATTATACTGCAATACATACAATCATATAATAACAAATCATTTTAATTTTCCAAAGATACCGTTAAAACAATTCTTGTCCTTGCCTTATAGCTTTTCACTTTCCCGGCACCCCCCCCCATTGTAACCAAAGCCGGGGCGGGCGGGGTTTGAGATAAAAAAAAATATTTTTTAAATTAAAAATTTTAAAGGGGGGAAATTATGAATCAGAATGATGAAATTATTCAGAATCTGAACGCAGAAATTGAAAGACGCATAGAAGAAATGGAAAAACCAGACTATCAGTTTCCCGAACGCTTTTCAAGAAAAGATTATATTATCACAACTGTAGTCGCTGTACTGTGCCTTTTAGGAATTGTATTTGCCGGCTTCAAGTGTTAGGAGATGGAAAATTGAATAAGACAGACAAACAGATTGAGAAAGAAGCTGTTTTCGGAATAGTTCCTGTTCTCAATTCAGAAAAACTCTATGGATTTCTTGATGCACTGCTCATATTGTCAGGCTACTGCATTGCAACATGGAGTTACACGCAAGGTTCATACCTTGCAACGCTGATAGGTTTCAGGCAATTACTTACAGGAGCTTTTCTCGGAGCAATTCTCATGCTTGTAATATACCAGTTGCCCGTAATTCTTTCAGTCCGTTACGGTATAGACATATGGATTTGGCTGAAAGCGGTTTTCGGTTATCGGGGGGTTACGCTGATGACCGTGACAATTATTTTAATCAATTATCCATGGTATGCGGTATGTGCAGACCTTTTCGCCTCGTCAATGAACAACCTTGCGAACATTTTCGGAATATCGCTTCCGTCAGGCTCTCACCTTGTCTTTGCATTGCTTTGCGTGGCGATAGGTACAATTATAGCATACAGAGGAATCGGGGCTATCACCTGGACTACAAGAATACTTGTTCCGTTGCTTTTAGGACTTGGCGTAATGGTTGTTGTAATCGGATTTAAGTCCGTACCTTTTGAAGTTATCTGGGACTACAAGCCCGAAAACACAGGATACGAAAACAATATTATTCCCTATATAATTTCCATAGAAGCTAACTTCGCATTTGTAATAACTCTCGTTGGTGGTATGGCGGAAGTTCCCAGACTTACAAAAAAAGAAAGTTCGGGATTTTGGGCAGGTGTTTTCGGT
>URWK01000162.1 GCA_900551505.1 uncultured Ruminococcus sp.
ACCCGTCATCGAAGACTCATTTACATAAGCTTCACCTGCACATACTTCTCCGTCAACCGGTATAACGCTTCCTGTACGGATTCTTATTCTGTCGCCTGTTCTGAGTTCCGACATAGGAATAAGAACATCCGCATCATCTGTAACCAGCCATACTTTATCCGCCTTTATTGCGAGGCTGTCAGCAAGTACAGCTTTAGTTCTTGCTCTGGTGTAGTCTTCGAGCAATGCGGAAATCGAAAGCAGGAACATAATACTTCCGGCTGTTTTGAAATTTCTCTGTGCAACGCAGGCTGTTATTGAAGCTCCGTCAAGGACATCCACGGTAAGTTTTCCGTCAAGCAAAGTCTTTATTGCCTTTTTTATGTAACGCAAACCGTTAACTATTGTAATGAAGTTTGCAATCGGAACAGGCAAAACGACTTTGTAAAGTATCCTTTTTGTCACGAGTTTGCAGAGATTATTTTTAAATTTGCTGTCAATAGCGGAAATATTATATTCCGAATCGGCGATTATAGGAGAAAGTTCCCCTGCATCAAGTTCAGAAACCGCCCTGATTACGTCTTTACGGAAACCTTTCCGATAGCAGACAAGAATACCGCCGTTTTCGCTGTGTACTTCGACATTCTTGACAAAATCATTTTCTTTCAAGGCACTGTAAACACTGCTTTCGAGCGACTTGTCGAATGCAAAGCCTCCGCAACGGAAACGGATTCTTTCCGCTTTATCGTATACAATCTTGAATTTCATTATTCGTTCACTTCTTCATCTTCAATTCCTGCTTCTGTCTTTGCATCATAGCAAATATCATTTGCTTCGTCTTTCATATTCTGGAAAGATTCCTTTGCATCATGTGTGAACTTCATGCATTTTGCAAGACCTGAAACAGCAAGTTTACGGGTTTTCTTTGCAGTAACGATTTTCTTCAGAACAACAAGACCTACCGCACCTCCGGCAACGCACCAGAATTTTTCATTTTTAAAGCATTTCAACATATTAAAAACCTTCCTTTCAGAAAATATTATTCTTTAAAATTTTTATTTATTACAGTCTTGGAAGACTGCTTCACAATAATGGAGAAATATGTGTACATCATTATTGTTTAAAAAATAATATACTATATTTTTTGTGATTTGTCAATACTATAAAATGTTTACAATTTATTGCTATAGATTAAAATGTATTCCTTATTGCTTGCAGAATTTCAGGCGTTTTCTGTTTTCAATAAATAATCTGTCAGCTTATTTGCAGTATCTTCCGACACATGCGATACGATAGCAACGGAATTTGCATCTGCATCATCGTCTGTCATGCCAAGCGTATTGTTCAGAAAGTCTTTGATTATAAGGCATTTCGTAAAAAGTGAATTTGCCTCTTTGATTCCTCTTTCTGTAAGGGCTATTTGTCCGTAATATTCCTTTTCAATATATCCGTTTTCACAAAGTTTCTGAGTCATTGAAACCGTGCTTGCCTTACTCACCCCAACAATTTTTGCAACTTCCGCCGACCTTACCACACTGCCGTTCTGCCCAAGCTTATAGATTGCAAACAGATATTTTTTCTGGGAATATGTTAACATACGGTCACTTCTTTCTATGAGTATTATAAAGTTAGCCTTGACTAACCTTTCGGAATTATTTTAGGGTTAGACTTCGCTAACTTCATATTTATAATATACCCAAACCGTATAAAAGTCAAGTATATATAAGAAATTAACATGAATTTTGTGAAATCCGCATACCCTAAATTTTTTATTTGTTGATTTACTGTAATTTTTGCACAATTAAAAAGAACCGGTCACAAAATATATGACCGGTTCACCACAGAAATTAAGTTTAAAATTCAAATTCGTTAATATACTTTTTGAGAAGTTCTGTAATTTCTTGCTTGTCATCGGCGGAATCATACATATTCATAAGCATAAACACAGGTGAATAAAATTCCAGTGCTTTTTGTTTCGGGTCTGCATCTGTAAGTTCTTTCATTATTCCCTGAACATATTCAAGTGGCTTGCTGAGAATGTATTGGTTGTAGAGATTTGACATTTCTGAATCTCTGTATTGTTCAAGTGTCAGCATTTTTCTGAATGACAATGCGAACGGGTCTTCCGTCCAATACCTGAACATTTCTATTGTAAAGGCTTTCAGATTTTCGGGAGTAGCTCTGTTATCTTCATTTGTTTCGGGCATATCATATTTCTGAGCCTGCTTCAAATCATTTTCTTCCATTCTCTTTATGATACTGTTCATAATATCCTGTTTGTTCCTGTAATGCTTATAGAGGGCGGATTGAGTTATTCCGAGCTGTCCCGAAATATCACGCACAGAAACCGCATCATATCCGAATCTTGAAAACAGTTTCAAAGCCGTCTGAAGTATTTTTTCCTTTGTGTTAATTTTCTCCGTGCCTTTGATTACAGCCATTATATAATTAATATGCTCGAATGCCGTAATGTTGGAATTATTTAGATATTTAAAATCAATTTCATCCGGATTAAGTTCTTCATACACGAGAAATTTGTAATCTTCCAACAATTTGGCAATATATATGCTGTCACAACAGAATTTCATAGGTTCTCCGCCTGCCTGTGCCATTGCAAGCATCGTTTTCACTCTTTGAATATCAGAACCGAAAAGCCCTTTGTCTGCATAGTCAAAAACTATTGTGCTTCCCTCAGCCGAAAATGATGATATTTCAGAAAACATTTTCCTTACCTGTTCATCTGTCAGATAATAACTTACCCCAAGCCAGCTGAAAAATGTTTTTTTAGTAATGTCAAATCCGCTTGCAAGTAATTTTTCTTTTAAACTGTCTTTTGTAAAGTCTACCGGAACAAAACGGAGATTGGGAGGATTTTTCAGATTAATACTTGCTATTCTCTTTTTTTTGTCTGCCTGTGTCAACGGGTGGTCAATTTCAAAGACATTCAACTTTTTCATAAGTTCCTTTTCACGCCATGCGAACGTATCATACCCTGCCCCAAGAATTACATATTGTTCCGTACCCGAAAGAACTGATATTTTCAGACAATCTTCACAATATCTTGCCCTTGCTATCGGAGTGGGTGCAAGACTTGTGTTTACAATGACATCAAGTAAAGCTTCTTCACTGAAATCATGTTTTTTGCCTTTTAACTTCGGAATAAAAAATTCCGCCCCACTGATGATATACTTTTTCATTTGATTATACTCTTCATCTGTAAACAGTTTCCTCGCAATACTATCTGAAAACACCGGATTTTCTTCGCTTTCAGTGTGGTATGCACGGATAAACGCTGACATCAGAGCCGTAATACTTGACTTATCTTCCATAATATCAAACTCCTTTATCTTAGGTTAACAATCGTTCACCTTATATATTATAAGAAATAATATTATTATTGTCAAGCATTTTCTCAAATAAATTTATAAACAAAATAAAGCCTACAGAATTTTCTGTAGGCTTCTGAACAGCTCCCCAAGTTGGACTCGAACCAACGACCCTGCGGTTAACAGCCGCATGCTCTACCGACTGAGCTATTGAGGAATATCTGAACAGAGAAAAGTTACTTAACTTTCCTCTGTTCTCTGTGTCGGCATCGTTCTATTTTCCCAGGTCGTTACCAACCAAGTATCTTTGACGCTGATGAGCTTAACTTCCGTGTTCGGTATGGGAACGGGTGGTACCTCATCGCCATCAACACCGACTATGCTTTTGAAAGCACCTTCAAAACTGAACAGATTCTTTAAACGAATTTCATGCAACTTTTAAAGAGATTCTCACACAATACTCTTGGATAAGCCCTCGACCGATTAGTACTTGCA
>URWK01000163.1 GCA_900551505.1 uncultured Ruminococcus sp.
TAACCGTAATATCTTCAACCTTAGCAAGTTCGATTTCCTTTCTCTCCTGTACTGGCTTATGAGGTTTATCATTCTTTTCTTTCTTTTCAGTTTTAACAGTTTCTTCTTTTACTTTCTCAGTTTTTTCAGAAGCTGTCACATTCTTGTTATTCTTATGATAATTCTCTTTTTTGCGGTTATCTTTCTTTTTCTTGTTATCTGAAATTTCTTTTTTTGTTCTCGCCACTTTTCTGATATTCTCCTTTCCTCCGTTATACCTGAAAAATAAAGGGGCTGTTTCAAGCCCCCTGTGTCTTTTATGTTTTTACATCTTTATATAGTCAACAAAGTTCATACCGACTATTTTTTCAAAAATACCTATTGCCGTAACCACTATGCCGAGTGCCAGTGTGTAATATGCGAAAATCTTGAATTTATCAGACTTCATAAGCCATGAAACCATTTTTATCGCACATATTCCGACTACGCCTGCCACTATGAAGCCCACAACAAACGGCACTACTTCAAGTTCAAATCCTGTTTCAAAAGCATCTTTTATTTCAAGAAGACAACCGCCGAGAATTGCAGGTATTCCGAGAATAAATGAATATCTTATCGCAAGTTCTCTTGAAAATCCTGAAAATAATCCCCCTGCGATAGTTGAACCTGAACGTGAAACTCCCGGAAGTAATGCTACACCTTGAAAAGCTCCTACTACAACAGCATCTTTTACTGTAATGTCCTTTGGCTCTTTGTAATGCTTCTTGACCTGTCTGTCAGAAAGGTAAAGTATAAGAGAAGTATAAAGAAAACATACACCTTCAACCAGAATATCGCTGTCTTCCGCTATTCCAGTAAAGAAGTCCTTGAATATATAAAATGGTATAAGCATTGCAAGTGAAATTACAAGCATTATTATCATACGTCTTTCGCCGTTCATCGTACTCCATTTGAATTTGCCTGTGAAGATATCTTTCAGCATTACGAAAAATTCCTTTATCAATGCCCAGATAGTGTCCCGGAATGCAACGAATACCGCAACTAACGTTCCAAGGTGAAGTATCGCAGAAAAAAGCAACGCCCCTTCTCCGCTCTGACCTGTGAAATGCTGGAACAACGAAAGATGTCCCGAACTCGACACAGGTAAAAATTCAGTCAGTCCCTGAATAATCGCCTGTATGACCGCATCTAAAATCGACATAAATATGTAGCCTCCCGAAAAATTTTATTTTTATGTATGGGGCTATGCCCCTTTTTATTTTTCCTCTATTATCCCGTAAAGTGCTTCTATTGCATCACTCAGCCCCCCAAGGCTATCTATAAGACCGAGTTTTACAGCAGTTTCCCCGTCCACAACCGTTCCCACGTCCATTACAAGCTGACCCGTTTCCATTAAAAGTTGTCTGAATTTTTCTTCTTTGATTTTGCTGTTCCTGGTAACGAAATTCACAATTCTGTCCTGAATGCTGTCAAAGTAGGATAATGTTTGCGGTACTCCCACTACAAGCCCGTTCATTCTTACGGGGTGAACAGTCATAGTTGCAGACGGCACGATAAAAGATTTCATTGCAGAAACTGCAAGCGGTACGCCTATTGAATGACCTCCGCCCACCACAAGTGAAACTGTAGGGGTTTTCATTCCTGCGATTAATTCAGCTATCGCAAGCCCTGCTTCAACATCTCCGCCGACTGTGTTCAGTATTATCAGCAAACCCTCTACGCTTTCATCCTGCTCAACCGCTACAAGTGATGGTATTATATGCTCATATTTTGTGGTCTTGTTCTGCTCTGACAATACATAATGCCACTCTATTTGTCCTATGATATTCAGGCAATGTATAAGGTGCTTTGCGTTAACATTTTCTGTCTCGCGGTTCTTTTCTATCTGTCCGTACTGTTCATTTTCTATATTGTTTTCATCCATATGCTTCACCCTTTCTCCGTATACACTGAATTATTATTAACCGCATACACAGGATTATGCATATATGTTTTTATTATATCCTTTTTTCAGTTTCAAGTCAACAATAAAACTGTTTTTAAAAATAATTTTCGGGGCAGATGTTCAGAAAAATTAAAACTTTGTGATAAACTTGACAAAGTATATTGTTTTGAGTTACAATAAAAATGCAAAAAACTATATTAAGAAAGTGTGGTTTAAAATTTTATGGGACTTACATTAACAGAAAAAATCCTTAAAAATCACCTTGTCGATGGTGAAATGATAAAAGGCACTGAAATCGGCATAAGAATTGACCAGACATTGACCCAGGATGCTACAGGTACAATGGCTTACCTTGAATTTGAAGCTATGGGTGTTCCGAGAGTTCGTACAGAACGTTCTGTTGCATATATTGACCATAATACATTACAGAGTGGTTTTGAAAATGCAGATGACCACCGTTTTATCGGAAGCGTAGCCAAGAAACACGGTATTTACTTCTCACGTCCGGGCAATGGCATTTGTCATCAGGTTCACCTTGAACGTTTCGGTATTCCAGGCAAGACCCTTATCGGTTCAGACACACATACACCTACAGCTCGCGGTATCGGTATGATTGCCATCGGAGCAGGCGGACTTGACGTAGCTGTTGCAATGGGTGGCGGTGCTAACTATATCACCTGTCCTAAAGTTGTAAAAGTTGAACTTACCGGCAAACTTTCACCATGGGTATCTGCAAAGGACGTTATTCTTGAAGTCCTCAGAAGACTTTCCGTTAAGGGCGGTGTCGGCAAGGTTATCGAATACTGTGGCGAAGGTGTAAAGACACTTTCCGTTCCTGAAAGAGCAACTATTACAAATATGGGTGCTGAACTCGGTGCAACTACTTCAATCTTCCCGTCTGATGAAGTTACAAGAACTTTCCTTAAAGCTCAGCACAGAGAAGAAGTATGGACTCCTCTTTCCGCTGATGAAGATGCTGTTTATGACGAAGTAGTAAACATCAATCTCAGCGAACTTGTTCCGCTCATCGCTTGTCCTCATTCTCCTGACAATGTAAAGTCAGTTGAAGAAGTAGGAAACATTAAGATTGACCAGGTTTGTATCGGTTCATGTACAAACTCATCACTCCTCGATATGCTCAAGGTTGCTTACATTCTCAAGGGCAAAACTGTTCACCCTGACGTTTCACTTGCAATCGCTCCGGGTTCAAAACAGGTTCTCAATATGCTTGCTAAAAACGGTGCTTTGTCAACACTTATTGATGCAGGTGCAAGAATCCTTGAAAGTGCCTGCGGTCCGTGTATCGGTATGGGTCAGTCACCTAATTCAAAGGGTATTTCACTCAGAACATTTAACAGAAACTTTGAAGGCCGTTCAGGTACTAAGGACGGTCAGATTTACCTCGTATCTCCTGAAATGGCTGCAATCTCTGCAATCACAGGCGTTCTCACAGACCCACGCACAATCGGCGATATGCCTGAATTCAAGCTTCCTGAAGAATTTGACATTAATGACAACATGATTGTTAAACCTGTTGATGAAAAGGATATGGACAGCGTTGAAATCCTCAGAGGTCCGAACATCAAGCCTTTCCCTGCTACTGCTCCGCTTGAAGAAACCATTGATGCAAAATGTTCTCTCAAGGTCGGCGACAATATCACTACTGACCACATCATGCCTGCCGGTGCGAAAATTCTTCCGCTCCGTTCAAATATTCCTGCTATTTCCCAGCATTGCTTTACTGTATGCGATGAAAAATTTCCGGAACGTGCAAAGGCTTTCGG
>URWK01000164.1 GCA_900551505.1 uncultured Ruminococcus sp.
AACCTGCCGCCGGCGTGCTGTGTCTGTGCTGGTTGTTTGTCTCGCCCCCCCCCCCCTCCGACCCCCCCCCCCCCCCCCCCGGGCCCGCCCCCCCCCCCCCCCCCCCCCCCCCCGGACAATCTCCCCGCTTCAGATAAACCTGCCTTAATATCAGCTTATGTCGGCAAGCTCAAGATAATCATTCCCGAACTCTGCAATAAAATCTTTCCTGCCCTGAAGATTGTCCCCAAGCAACAAATCAAATATTTCCGCAGTCGCCTTTACTTCGTCAGGACTGACCTTTATAAGCCTGCGTGTTTCAGGGTTCATCGTGGTAAGTGCCATCATTTCGGGTTCGTTCTCCCCAAGCCCCTTTGAACGCTGTAAAGTATATTTTGTGTTCCCAAGTTTTGAAATTATTCTGCTCTTTTCCTTTTCTGTATAGGCAAAATAAGTCTTGTTCTTCGTTGTAATCTCGAATAACGGTGATTCCGCAATATACACATACCCATTCTCTATAAGTGTCGGTGTAAGCCTGTAAAGCATCGCAAGCACAAGTGTTCTTATCTGAAATCCGTCAACATCCGCATCTGTACAGATTATAATCTTGTTCCATCTCAAACCCTCAATATTGAATGAAGACAATTCCTTATTGGATTTCGTCTTCACTTCAACTCCACAACCAAGCACCTTTACAATGTCGGTGATAATCTCATTCTGAAAAATCTTGTCGTAACCTGATTTAAGGCAATTGAGAATTTTCCCCCTTATCGGAATTATAGCCTGAAACTCCGCTTCTCTCGCAAGTTTTACAGCCCCTAATGCCGAATCTCCTTCAACTATATAAAGTTCCCTCTTTGAAACATCTTTTGAACGGCAGTCTACGAACTTCTTTACCATGTTTGAAAGGTCAATACTTCCTGCAAGCTTCTTCTTTATGTTTATTCTGGTATGCTCGGCGTTTTCTCTGCTACGCTTGTTTATTATGACCTGCTCTCAAATCTTGATTGCTTCGTGATGATTTTCTATAAAGTATACTTCAATCTTATGTTTAAGAAATTCCGTCATCGCTTCATAGATGAACTTATTGTTTATCGCCTTTTTGGTCTGGTTTTCGTATGATGTCTGTGTAGAAAATGATGACGAAACAAGCACAAGGCAATCTTCTATGTCTGTGAAAGTTACTCTGCCCTCATTTTTAAGGTACTTGTTATTCTGTTTAAGGTAGTTGTCAATCTGTGAAGTAAATGCCTGTCTTACCGCTTTTTCAGGAGAACCGCCGTATTCAAGGAAGCTTGAATTGTGGTAGTATTCTGTAAGTTTCGTATGCTTTGAGAAAGTGAACGCAACAGATAATTTAACCTTGTATTCTTTTTTGTCTTCTCTGTCCTTGCCTTCTCTGTCGCATTCCCAGTGCTGAATTGATGTTATTGCGGTATCCTCTACAATTTCACTTACATAATCGGTTATACCGTTTTCGTAGAGAAATTCTTTTTCCTCAAAAGTTCCGTCTTCCTGCTCACTTCTCAGTATAAGTTTAAGATTCGGATTTACTACCGCCTGTTTACGCAATGTGTCATAAAAATATTCTTCCGGAATGTCTATATCCGTGAACACGTCAAGGTCTGCTTTCCAGCGTGTTTTTGTGCCTGTATGCTTATACTGCGACTTCTTCTTGATTAAACCGCCCTTGTTTTCGCCTTTCTCAAAGTGAAGTCTGTATTCATATCCGTCACGGTGAATTTCTACGTCCATAAATTCCGATGCGAATTGTGTCGCACAAAGTCCAAGCCCGTTAAGCCCAAGTGAAAAATCATCGCCGTTATACTTGCCGCCTGCATAAAGTTCGCAATACACAAGTTCCCAGTTATAGCGGTTTTCAAGACTATTCCAGTCAACCGGGCAACCTCTCCCGAAATCTTCAACTTCTATTACATTATCCTTGTAACGTGTAATTATAATCTTATCTCCGAAACCTGCTCTTGCCTCGTCTATTGAGTTTGAGATAATCTCGAAAACAGAGTGCTGACACCCCTCAAGGCTGTCCGACCCGAATATTACGGCAGGTCTTTTTCTGACCTTGTCCGCACCTTTCAGCATGGTTATACTTTCGTTTCCGTACTCATCTTTCTTCTTTGGCATATATCAACTTTCCCTTTCTTCTGCTTTCACACCCTGAATTATTCCTTTATAAGACTTACCGCACACCAGCCGTCTTTTTCATGTGTCTTTATAATTCTGAAACCTTTTGCGGTAACTGCGTCCGTAACTTCGTCTTTGCGTTCCGAGATTATTCCCGAAATAATAAGTATTCCGTTGTCTTTGAGAAACTTTCCGAAAATTCCGCTCATTCCTATAAGCACGTCCGCAACAATATTCGCTGTGATTATATCATAACCGCTTCCGATTTCTTCTACAAGCTTTTCATCTGCAATAATGTTTCCGCAATAAGTCTTGTATATATCGGGGCTTATATGGTTCTTCTCCGCATTTTCAAGTGCCGTTTCCGCTGAATGTTGCTCGATATCAACCGCACACGCATAACCTGCTCCAAGCAGTATTGCACCGATTGAAAGTATTCCGCTTCCGCAACCGAGGTCAAGCACTCTTTCTCTGCCTGTCGCATTTTCAAGGTTCTCTTCAAGCAGTTCAAGGCACAATCTTGTTGTGTTGTGCTGACCTGTTCCGAAACTTGAAGCAGGGTCGATTTCAAGTATTGTTCTGTCATCTTCGCCGTTATATTCTTCCCATGAAGGCTTTATCACAAGTTTCTTTCCTACCTTTACGGGCTTGAAATACTGTTTCCAGTTATTCGCCCAATCTTCTTCCTTTACGTCTTTCATGCTTATCTCAAGTCTGCCGTATATGTTTTCAGTGTCTGAAAGTTTGAGATTTGAAACCACTGTCCGCAATGTTTCAATCATTTCTGTTCCCTGTTCGTTTTCCGGAATATACACTGTAACACTGCTTTCGCAGTTTGCAAGTCCCATCAAATCTTCGTCTATATAATCCCATTTGCCTTCCTTGTTTTCAAGAAATTCTTTGAAATCCTCTGCATCTTGTATTACAAATCCCTTTATTCCTGCGTCCGTAAGTGCCGAACAAAGAATTTCTATACCCTCTGTTGATGTAAAAATCTGTACTTCTGCCCAGTTCATATTATTTCATTCTCCTTTTATTTCCATATACTTTTTTCATCACTTATAACATAATATATTATTTTTCAGAATTGTTCAAGAGCCTATTTTATTTTTTTTGCACTTTTTCTGTCCTTCTGTCTGTACATATCACAAAAATCCCGAAAAAATGTATTCGCTCCGCTCATACTATTTGAGGCGACCCCCCCGCCCGGGGGGGGGCGGCCAAAAAAATATTTTTTTTTTTTGTATTTTTTTAAATTAAGGTTTTTTTTTTTTTTGGTTGTTTTTTGTTTTGTTCGATAGGCATATTTGATACTATAGTTCGATATTGTGTAATAATTTTTTCTATATCACTACCATCTATTGGATTTTTTATTTTAATCTTATCTCCTGTCTCTACCTCAAATATATCCATTGTAAACACATTAATCGGTATATTTAATGCATGAATATCTGTAACCGCAATATTAGCAATCTGTAATGGATATACATACTTATCTGACATCCAAGTTGTCTTAAATGCTTTTTCCGCCCTATGTATTCTTTGGTCTTTATTATCAATAATTGCTTTT
>URWK01000165.1 GCA_900551505.1 uncultured Ruminococcus sp.
CCCCCCCCCCCCCCCCCCCCCCCCCCCCATTCTCAAATATGCAGAAAACTAAAATTACTTGTTTTCTTCAGCTTCTTCAATCTTCTTGTTGCGGAAGTAAAGTGCAATGTCTGTGCAAACCATGATTATGTTCGGGAAATAGAACCAGAACGCAAGGTTGTATGTATGTGTCATAAACTTTGAAATGATACCGCACACATAACCGAAACAAATACAGCACATGAACATAAGGCTCTTGCCCTTTGTTGAACGTGAAGTGTATGAACGCTTGATTGACATAGGCCATGAAACACCGAAACACAAAATCATTATTGTTTCAAAAACTTCAGCTAACTCCATAATTTAAAACTCTCCTTAATTTAAATGATATATAAATTTATGCATAAAAGCACACGTCCATGTTTAAACGCATGGACGGTAACTTTATTTTTATCTGATATTTTTATTTCTTGCGGTAGTCAGGAAGGAGCTGAGGTGAAACGATATCACTCTTTATGCCTGCTTCTTCCATTTCCTTTGCGAACTTTTCAACGTGTTCAAGTGTAAGCTTGCCTACACTGACATTCTTTGATTTTTCAGCCGCATTTCTGCCCGCACTTCTTCCGAATACGATAATGTCAAGAAGTGAATTACCCATAAGACGATTTCTTCCGTGGATACCTCCGACAGCTTCGCCGGCTACAAAGAGATTTTCAACACCTGTCATATTGTCTGCCGCAATGTCAAGTCCGCCGTTCTGATAGTGAAGTGTCGGGTAAACAATGATAGGTTCTTTTCTGATGTCGATGCCGTATTTACCGAACATTCTCATCATTGCAGGAATTCTCTTTTCAATAGTGCCTTCGCCGTTCTTGAGTTCAATCATAGGTGTATCAAGCCATACGCCCTGACCGTCAGTAGTCTTTACGCCCTTGTTTCTGTCACCGCATTCTCTGATTATAGATGCTGCTGCAACGTCACGGGTTTCAAGAGGGTGCATGAATACTTCACCTTCTGAGTTTACAAGCTTAGCACCAAGTGAACGTACCTTTTCTGTAACCAATGCACCGAAAATCTGTGAAGGATATGCCGCACCTGTCGGGTGATACTGGAGAGTATCGGCATAGAGAAGCTTTGCACCTGCTCTGTATCCGAGAACAAGTCCGTCAGCTGTTGCTCCGTAGTGGTTTGAAGTCGGGAATCCCTGATAGTGAAGTCTTCCCGCACCGCCTGTAGCGATAATTACAGTTTTTGCCCTTGCTACAAGAATATCCTTTGTTTCCATATTCATGAGAACAGCACCTGAAGCGTTGCCGTTTTCGTCAAGGATAAGTTCGATTGCAGAAGTGAAGTCAACTATCGGAATACCTCTGTTAATAACTTCATCTCTGAGTGTACGCATGATTTCAGCACCTGAATAGTCCTTGGCAGCGTGCATTCTCTTTCTTGAAGTACCGCCACCATGAGTTGTAACCATAGTGCCGTCAGGCATCTTGTCGAATTCAACGCCGAGGTCGTTAAGCCACTTGATAGCGTCCGGAGCTTCGCAGACAAGTCTTTTGAGAAGTTCAGGCTTTGCGGCAAAGTGTCCTCCGCCAAATGCGTCAATGTAGTGCTGTGCAGGTGAATCGTTAGGTTTGTCTGCTGCCTGAATACCGCCTTCAGCCATCATAGTGTTGGCATCGCCCATACGGAGCTTAGTTACAACCATAACTTTCGCACCTACATTGTCAGCTTCGATAGCAGCAGATGCACCAGCACCACCACCGCCGATAATAAGTACATCAACGTCATAGTCAGGGTTTTCAAGGTCTATATCCATACCTTTTACACGGCTGTTTGCCTGTAAGAGATTTGCGAGTTCGTGAGGTACTTTGTCGCCCTTGTTAACGCCTACTTCAAGTGTTGAAAATTCTTCTGTTCTGTAGTCAGGGTGGTAAGTTTTCAACAAAATATCTTTTTCATCGGCTGTCATTCTGCGAGGTTCAAAAGCTGTATTAGCTTCTCTGTTAGCCTCGACTTTTTTCATTGATTCGAGCATTTCTCCTGTATACATAAGCTTTTAACCCTCCCTTTACTTTTCGATTTCTCTGTTGTTGTAGAGTTCTTTCATTTCTTCGATAGGTTTCTGCATAAGGCTTTCGAGCAGTTCATTGAATGTACCGTCCTTGATTTCCTTAACTCTGTCTTCGAGGTGCTGAGTCTTCGGAGCAAGGTACTTTCCGTTAAGTCTGCGGGCAAGCATTGCAACCTGTGGGTGAGAAATTCCGGCAGGGCATCTTGAAGAACATACTCCGCACATTACGCAGTCGAATGAAAGTTCTGCACACTTAGCATAGTCGCCTCTCTGAGCGTATGCGATATACTGCATTACATTCAAATCCTGAGTGCATGAGTTTGTGCAGGCATTACAACCGATACAGCTGTAGATTTCAGGGTAAAGCTGCATCATAATCTGTTCATCAGGTCTAACCTTTTCAATATCATAAACCTGCTTTACGAGAGGGAAAAACGGCAGAGTTGCAACATACATATTTTCTTCAACTTTTGTCTGGCAAGCGAGGCAGACTTTAAGTTCCTGCTGACCCTTGATTCTGTATATTGTAGCACACGCACCGCAGAAACCGTTACGGCAACCGCAACCACGTATAAGCTGATAACCTGCATATTCCATGGCTCTCATGATTGTATAACTTGCAGGCACGGAATACTTCTTGCCGAACAAGAAAACATTAACCATATCTTCCATTGAGCTAACCTCCATATATATCAATATTCGTTTGGCATTTCATCAAGCTGGTCACAGCGGAAAACAGGACCATCTTTGCAGACATATTTTGAACCGATGTTGCAACGTCCGCATTTACCAACACCACACTTCATTTTAAGTTCCATTGTGGTAAATACCTGAGTTTTGTTGAAACCGAGTTCCTGAAGTCCTGCAAGAGTGAACTTAATCATAATCGGAGGTCCGCAGATGATGGCTGTCTTGTTTGTGTCGAAGCCGAGTTCCTTAACATAGTTCGGAACGAAACCTACATGACCGTCCCAGCCTTCCTGTTCTCTGTCGATTGTAAGGTGAACATTTACGCCTTCTTCATTGCACCATTCGTCAATGATTTCCTTATAGTCAACGAGGTCGTCCATACTTCTTGAACCGTAAACGATGTCAACTTTTCCGTAATTTGAACGATAATGACGTACATAGTTGATTACTGAACGGAGCGGTGCAAGACCGATACCGCCGGCGATAAAGAGCAAATCTTTGCCCTTGAAGTCGCTTTCGACAGGGAAACCGTTTCCGTATGGACCTCTTATGGTAATCTGCTGACCGACTTCCATCTGGTGAAGCCATTCAGTAAGGCAACCGCATTTCTTGATACTGAATTCCATAAATTCTTCGTTTGTAGGTGAAGAAGTGATTGAGAACATAGCTTCACCAACACCCGGAATTGAAAGCATAGCACACTGTCCCGGAATATGTTCAAAACACTTTTTGCCGTCCGGAGCTACTACACGGAATGTCTTTACGTCAGGTGTATCAATTCTGACATCGGTGACAACGCCGATTTTAGGTATCAGAGTTTCGTTCATTCTTCACTACCTCCAAGTGTCTTGATTACTTTTACGATATTCATTGAAATCGGGCATTTTGCGAGGCATCTGCCACAACCTACACATGAATATTCGCCGTTGTTGTTT
>URWK01000166.1 GCA_900551505.1 uncultured Ruminococcus sp.
CCTTGTGCCGTTCAAATTCATATTCGGGATATTTTACGGCAAGTTCCTTCATATATCTGTCCCTTGCGACCTTCGCAAGAATTGATGAAGCCGAAATACTTGCGGAAATAGCATCGCCTTTAACTATAGTAATTACTTCCGCATTTTCTATAGGCGGAATCCTGTTCCCGTCAACAAGTACCGTATCAGGGGCGATTCCAAGCCCTGCTACCGCTCTTTTCATTGCCAGCAAGCTAGCATTGAGAATATTCATTTCATCAATTTCCTTAACGCTTGCCGTTGCTATGCAGTAAGCTCTCGCCTTTTCGCAGATTTCGTCAAAAAGCTTTTCACGCTTCTTTTCGGTAAGCTTCTTGCTGTCGTTAAGCCCTGCTATTTCGGTATCATCATCAAAGATTACCGCAGCCGCATAAACATCTCCAGCAAGAGGCCCTCTGCCTGCTTCATCAGTACCGCAGATAATTTTTTTACCGCCTCTCATATTTCTGTCATATTCAAAGAGGCTTTCTGTAACTTCACTTTTCACTGCTTTCACCTGCCAGTTCAAGAGTAATCTTGCCAAGCTTTCCGCTTCTGTATTCATCAAGTACGGTTATTGCAATACGTTCCGTATTGATTTCACCGCCCGAAATAAGCATACCTCTTTTTCTGCCGGCTTTCTCAAGAAGTATTTTACCATCGTCTTCCGGCTCTATATCAATCTTGTAACGCTGTTTAAGGCTTTCGGGATATTTCTTGCCTATTACCTCAAGCAGGTTCATCGCAAGTGCTTCTATATCAAGTATATCATCATTTATAGCTCCTGTATAGGCCAACTTCATCGCAACGGACTGGTCTTCAAATTTAGGAGCAACAACGCCCGGCATATCAAGCATTTCAACGCCGTCCCCAAGCTTTACCCATTGTTTCGTACGGGTAACACCCGGTCTGTCTTCAACCTTGGTTCTCTTTGACTTGGACATTCTGTTTATAAATGACGATTTCCCGACATTAGGAATTCCGACAACCATTACTCTTACCGGGTGACCTGTCATACCTTTTTCGTTTCTTTTCTTTATAAGGTCTGCAAGTACCTGTTGTTTAAGGACTGTCAGAAAAGAGCCTACGCCTTTTCCGCTTTTGCAGTCAACCGCCATAGCTACAATTCCCTGTGACTTGTAATATTTAATCCATTTGGCAGTAGCCTTGTCATCTGCCATGTCGGACTTGTTAAGCAGGAACATTCTTGGTTTTCCCTTTACAAGCCTGTTCATTTCGGGATTTCTGCTTGCATCGGGTATTCTCGCATCAAGTATTTCAACAACAGCATCTACCAATGAAAGATTATCTTGTATAAGTCGTCTTGTTTTAGCCATATGACCGGGAAACCACTGGATAGTTCTCATTTCCTGCATAAATTCCGCCTCCTGATATTCTTTTTTATTCTACAGTTCCTATTTTATTGAACGGGTATATTCTCAGAACGACTTTCCCTACAATATCCTTTTTATTGACAAATCCTACATCCGGGTGTCTGCTGTCCTTTGAATAATTTCTGTTGTCGCCGAGTACGAACACACAACCTTCCGGCACTGTCACCGGATAATCAAAGGCGTTTTCGTCAAGTGCTGTAGGTTCATTGATATAAGGTTCTATGATTTCCTTACCGTCAACGTATACTTTGTGTTGCCGGAAATCTATATTGACTTCCTGCCCCTCGTCTGCAATAATCCTCTTTACTATTCTTTTTCCAAGCGTTTCGCTGTTGATTATTACAATATCCTCTGTTTCAGGCTCATAAAAAAGCGATGTCACAACAAGCCTGTCTTTGTCTTTCAGTGTAGGTAACATTGAAGTTCCGTCAACTGTTGCAATCTTGAACAGAAATGTGAAAATCAGAATTACCGTAAAGAGTGAGAATATCACGGATTCAATCATATCCATCAAGTCATCGAAAAAACTATGCTTTTCTGCCACGAATACACCTCACAGTCAGTCTATAAGACCAATTCTTGTAGTAGGGTAAAAACGGAATATTGCATGACCTATAATATTGGTCTTAGGCACGAAACCGACTTTCGCATCTCTGCTGTCAAGTGATACATGTCTGTTGTCACCAAGCACAAAAACACAACCTTCCGGCACTGTTACAGGATATTCAAAACCGCCCCAGTCATCTGTTGTAAGGTTATTGATGTAGTCTTCTTTAAGTTCCTGACCATCAACATAAACCTTGCCATAGCGGAAGTCGATATTGACTTCCTGCCCCTCATCTGCGATAACTCTTTTAACTATATTCTTGCCAAGCGAATCATTTTCATCAATAATTACTATATCGCCATTTTCCGGTTCGTAGAAAAGGTGTGAGTAAATCAGCCTTTCATTGTTTACAAGTGTCGGAAGCATTGAATCTCCGTCAACCCTTGCTATCGAGAATATAAACGTAAATACAAGAATTATGAAAAAATATGAATGTATTACCGTTTCGCAGATGTCCATGAAGTCATTGAAAAGTGTCTTTGCCTTGCTCTCATTATTATTCGGCATAAGTCAAAATCCCTCCTGCCGTAAAAAATTATGTAGAAAAACATTGTGAGAATAGCAAAAAAGGGACGTATTCCGCCCCCCTTGCATAACGTTTTCCGTACAGAAAACCGACGGATTAACGAATCTGTTCTTTAACCTTAGCAGCCTTGCCGACTCTGTCACGGAGGTAATAAAGCTTAGCTCTGCGAACCTTACCGTGTCTTACAACTTCAACCTTGTCAATAACAGGTGAGTGGAGCGGGAAAACTCTTTCGATACCACAGCCGTGAGCAACTCTTCTTACAGTGAAAGTTTCGCTGATTCCGCCGTGTTTCTTAGCGATTACAGTGCCTTCAAAAATCTGAATTCTGTACTTTTCGCCTTCTTTGATTTTTACATGAACCTTTACAGTATCACCGATAGCGATAACCGGAGCTTCTGCCTTAAGGCTGTCATTGCTGATAAGTTTTAATGCGTCCATTTTAAATCCTCCTAAATTTTTAGACATTCATGATTACAAAAGTAACAGCGGACTGTCCGTTTAATGTCAGTAAATGTATAATTTCCTTCTGGCATTAACTCACGTCACGCACGAAAGCACATGACGGTCTTTAAATGCTTTACTATCATAACATATAAAAAAATAAATTGCAAGTGTTTTCACAAAAATTCTTTGACATTTTGATAAATTGTTTTTCTATGAAGTGTGAAAACCATGCTTTTACATAAACTTTTCCGTAAAAGCCGGGGGGGGGGGGTGTTTTTTTGAAAAAATTTTTTTAAAAAAAGTGATTGACAAATTTCTTTTTCCGTGCAATACTACATGGCATAAAGCAAAGGCGCTTTGAACTTGGAAACAGGTTCAGGGCGCCTTTTTTGTCTTTTGATATTCTGAAAACAATCTGGGCAATCAGAAAGGAGAACAAACCATGACACATGAAGAAATTCCTGCTTTATATGGAAGCCTTGTTTTTAACGATAAGGTAATGCGTAACAAACTGCCGAAGGATATGTACAAAGCCCTTCGCAAAACAATCGAAAACGGAACTCATCTGGAGTTGGACGTAGCTAATTCTGTAGCCGTTGCCATGAAAGAATGGGCTGTAGAAAACGGTGCCACTCACTACACCCATTGGTTTCAGCCGATGACCGGTTTCACAGCTGAAAAAC
>URWK01000167.1 GCA_900551505.1 uncultured Ruminococcus sp.
ATTTTTTGTGTTGAGTTTTGTTTTCTTTGTCTGGGCTTGGGTATTGTTGAGTGTTCAGTGACTTTCAGTGTTTTTTTCGTGCATAAAGGACCTTTATTGTACTTTATTCATTCGGCAGGACTGTTGATTTCGGACAATAATTTTCACGGAGTATTTATAATACAGATATTGTTTTTCACGGCTTATATGATTATCATGAAAAAGACAGCGGAAATATTCCTTGAAGACAGCAGGAAAGCTCTTATTGTAGCGGTAATATGCGGAACGGTTACGGCAGTTACACATTGTTACAGAAGAGGGGACAACGCAGAAGAATTTTGTCTTCCGTTTGTGGCGACAGCACTGTATTGGTTGCTGAAAGCCATGAAAAACGGTTACTCAAAGACAATGACAAACAAGGTTATGTTATTCAATGGGTTTCTTGCAGGCTGTATATTCTGGATAAAATTCACGTTGCTTGGATTTCACCTTGCATGGACAGCGGGATTTTTCGTGGTAATGCTGACAGAAAAGAAGTATTCAAAAGCTTTTGCAGGCTGTGTGGTTTTCCTGTGCGGAATGGCTCTTTCGGGAGTTCCGTATCTTATATACTTTGCGATGCACGATTCGCTTAAAGATTTGTTTGAAGTTTACATATACTCAAACATATTTTTATACTCAAAGCATATGACCGTTGCCGAAAGAATCATTTATATGCTGAAAACCGCCGGAAGCAATATAATTAAAAATCCGACACTTGACATATTGATATTTACGGGACTTTATGGGTTCTGCCTTACAAACAGGTATATAAAGAAAGCGGGTTATAAAATTCTGTTGGCAGTATGTTCTTTTATGCTGTTCACGGGAATTTTCATAGGCGGAACGAATTACAGTTATTACTATCTGATTACTGCTTTTCAGAGTGTACTCGGGGGGATATATATTGTTGACATTTTGACGGAACGTTTCCCGAATATGCTTGATAATATCACGAATGGGAAAAAGATTGCCACAGCGGTAATATTCCTTGCCGTAACGGTGACTATGAGCAACAGTAAATTTTACTACGGAATGGGCAAAAACGATTTCCCGCAATATCAGTTTGCGGAAATAA
Organism: uncultured Ruminococcus sp.; assembly: GCA_900551505.1. GTDB lineage: Bacteria > Bacillota > Clostridia > Oscillospirales > Ruminococcaceae > UBA5884. Next base: position 1,097 of record URWK01000167.1, read on the forward strand.
TAAATGCCGAAGAAAATACCACACTGTTCAATTACAATTTTCTGGACGGAGGCTTTTACCTCGGAGCAGGCAAGAAGCCTTTAAGCAGATATTTTTGCAGGGTAAATATACCGCAGAGAAATTTGCCCGAAATGTATGAGGAACAGAAAAATGTATTGAGAGAGAAAAAAGCGGATTTCGTAGTGAGCAGAGTTACAAGGGACATGAAAAGCAGTATAGGGGCTTTGCACATGAATGCAAGTAATTCATTACTTTTTCAGAATTACAAAATAGTTTGCATAGGGGAGGAGAAGCACGACAAGTACAATTATATTCTATGGGAAAAAGATTGAGAAAATGGGGGATTAAATTAAGAAGATGGAAAAGAAAAGTGTTCTTGAAGGAAGATTAGCCGGACTGGATATACTCAGGGCAGTAGCCTTTTTCTGTATACCGACAGTTCATTTCTTTCTCAATTCGGGATTTTATACGGTGGTAATGAACAGCCCGAAGATAATACCGATGCTTACTATAAGATGGATAGTATATGCAGGAGGAGTTCCGGTATTCATAATGCTTACGGGATACCTGAAGAAAAAGAAAACTGTATCATGGTCGCATTACAGAACAATTATTCCGATACTGGTTTCATACTTCATAATAGCGACAATTACAACAGTATTTGTAAAAGCCTTTTTGAAATCGAAAACATCGCTTTATTTGCAGATAAGAAGTATATTTGCATTCAATACGCCAACTTATGCATGGTATATAGGAATGTATGTGGGACTTTTTCTGCTCATACCGTTTCTTAACAATGCATATAACGGACTTAAGACAAAGCGGGAAAAACAAATACTTATCGGGTCAATTATTTTTCTTACGGCAATTCCTGTGTCGCTTAACAGAATGATAGAAATACAGGGACAGCCGTTCGGATTTATCTCAAGTTACTGGAAAAGTGCTTTCTGGCAAATCGGTTATTATTTTATCGGCTCTTATATAGCGGAGTATAAGCCGAAAATAAATAAGCTTTTCAATGTGCTGTTAATTCTGGTTTTCGGGGTTTATCAGGCGGTGAGAACATACCTTACGGGTTACGGTGAGAATTTCTATAAGGGAATAAATGCAGAATACAATGATTTGGTAACTTTTATTGTCGGAGTTCTGATATTTCTGCTTTTCTATGATATTAATACAGAAAACAAGACAATAAAATCATTGGCTTATGTATTCGCAAAGCATTCAATGTCAGCTTATCTCTTATCCGCAATGTTTGATACAGCAATTTACAGATGGCTTAAAAAACCGGGATATCTGGGAAGTGAACACGGCTATGTGAAATTTTTTGTACCGTGTGTGCTTACGGTTATCTTAGGGTCAACATTGCTTGCATATATAGTTGAAGTTCCGTCAGGCTTGATAAGTAAAGGCATAACAAGTGTGCTTGACAAGGCGGTAAACAACAAAAAAGACAAGCATGAAGAAATTTTGCAGGAATCCGATATAGCGGATGATTATGATGACAATGCGGATACGGAAATTACAGAAGAAAATGATATGTTTTCAGACAGTCAGATAAATAAATTGCTGGAAGGAGGAAACCTCGATGATGAGATTGACAGATTTAGGCGTGATAAAGTCAATATTTGAAAAGTATGATTTCAATTTTTCAAAGGGACTCGGACAGAACTTTTTAATCAATCCTACAGTATGCCCGAAAATAGCGGAAATGGGAAACGCAAAAAAAGGATTCGGGGTTATAGAGGTCGGAACGGGTATAGGAGTTCTTACGGCAGAGCTTGCAAGCCGTGCGGATAAAGTTGTTGCAGTGGAAATTGATAAAAGGCTTATGCCCGTGCTTGATGAAACGCTTGCGGATTTTGACAATGTTAAGATACTCAATCAGGACATACTTGAAACAGACCTTAACAAGCTGATTGAAACGGAATTTGAGGGGCTGGAAGTGGCATTCTGTGCGAACCTGCCTTATTATATAACTTCTCCTGTAATTATGAGCGTGCTTGAAAGCCGTGCGGATATAAAGACATTGACGGTAATGGTTCAGAAAGAAGCAGGCGACAGACTTTGTGCGAAGGTTGGCACGAGAGAATGCGGAGCGGTTACGGTTGCGGTGAATTACTACGGAGAAGCAAGAAAGTTATTTGATGTTTCGAGGGGCAGTTTTGTTCCGTCCCCTAAAGTAGATTCCTGCGTTATACAGATTGAAACGAAACAGAAATACAACCTTACGGATGAGCAGGAAAAAATGTTCTTCAGGATTGTTAAGGCAGGATTTTCACAGAGAAGAAAGACTTTTACAAATCCGCTTTCACAAGTTCTTGGTATCCCGAAAGCCGAAATCGGTGACATACTTGAGCAGACAGGGCTTAAAAGGACTGCAAGAATAGAAGAAATCGAAATGGATAAGCTTATAGAACTTGCAAAGATTTTTTCCTCAATTTAAAATTTTATCGGGGGGGGGGCGCCGGGCGCGCCCCGCGGGTGGGGGGGGGGGGCGGGTTTGGGGAGGACGGGGTGGAGGGGGCGCCGGCGGGAGAGGCCCCGCGGGGGGGGGGGGGGGGGGGGGGGGGGGGGG
>URWK01000168.1 GCA_900551505.1 uncultured Ruminococcus sp.
GCCGCCGCCCCCCCACAATAAACTTAAAGTTCTGAAAATTAATCTATTTTCTGTCCGCAACTTTCACAGAAAGAACTGCCGGCAGGGTTTTTCTTTCCGCAGAACGGGCATTTTTTAGCCTTGGTGCTGGAAATCTGGGAATCGAGCTGAGAAACTTCTTCTTCGAGGTCGTGGATTTGTTGCATAAGTGACTGGATTAATTCGCCCTCATTTCTCTGATTAGTGTCAGTAGCATAATGAGCTCTGCCGAGTTTTTCGTAAAGTGAACTGAGTTTTGCAGTAGCCTGTGTCTTGTCGAGATAAAGTTTTGAGCTTTCAACAACTTCACCTGCTTTAACAGAAGCCTTGCCGAGATATTTTTTTGCTGTGCCTGAGAGATTGTCGAGCATTGACATAATTGAATCCTCCTTTGTTTCTTGTGTTTTATATCTGTTTTATGAGAATGGAAAAGTGATTTTCCTATACTCCAAAGTGAATAACAAATGCATTCTGGCGTTTTGCCTGTTTCAGCAATTCTGCAAGTTCCCTTAAATCCGGAATATCTTCTACAACAGAAAGCAATTCAGAAAATGCTGACGGCGGTATCAAAGTAATACCATAATAAGCAAGTCCCTTTCCGAGTCTGTCAAGTGTGTGCCAGTACATATTTATTTCTGAAATTTTTTCTGCTATCTGTAATACTAATTCATCATCAACTGAAATGCAGTTGTACTTTTCCGGCTCGTATTTACTGTAAAATATCTTTTCAGGGACTTCATTCATAATCCCAAATTCATGTGTCAGCAACTTTATTCCGCTACCCTGTTTTATATTATCTGTCGTATCCGAAAAAATTATATATTTCAGACTTTTTGAGCATAAGCTCATCAAATCTGTTTATATATTCATAAGGAAATTTATAATTGTGAATACGGGTAATCTTCCCGTCAGCTGTCACAAGCTTTGTGGAAGCGGAACAGCCCACACCGATAATTGTCTGAATTTCGTCCATAATAAAGATATTATAAAGGCTCTCGTATCCTCTTTTAGAATACCCCACATTTTCGAGATTGTCAACAGTATTTTTTTGCCTGTAAAGATAATACGGTAAATAGCAGTTTTCAATGAGTTTTTCCTGAGCATAATCAACCATTTCCGAAACCGGATTTTCAATCTGGCTTTTTCCGTCCGGGAAAAGAGTTGACGAACGCTTTAGTGTAAGTGTATGAACCGTAATATTTTCAGAGGCAAGGGTTATTACTCCGTCAATAGTCTTTCTGAAACTCTCAACGGTATCTGTCGGCAAACCTGCTATCAAGTCCATATTTATCGCCTTAAAGCCTGTTTTCCCTGCCATTTCGTAAGCTTCAAAAATCTGTTCTGCGGAATGGTTACGCCCGATTGCCTTCAGCACATCATTATTCAGGGTCTGCGGATTTACGGAAATTCTGTCTGCACCGAGTTTCTTTATTGTTTCAAGCTTTTCGGCTGTAATGGTGTCCGGTCGCCCTGCTTCTACAGTATATTCACGGATTCCGGAAAGGTCAACACTTTCCGATAATTTTTTCATAACTGTTCCGAGTTGCTCCGCCGAAAGACTTGTAGGTGTTCCCCCGCCTATATATACAGTGTCAACGGAAATTCCCGTATCGGCTATAAGCTTGCCTGTAATCTCAATTTCTTCACAAAGCTTTTCCACATACTGCGGAACAAGCTTTTTCGCACTCTCTATCGAATGGGAAACAAATGAACAATATGAACATCTTGTAGGGCAGAAAGGTATTGAGATATACAAACCAACTTTCTTTTTATCGGGAAGCCTGAGTAACGGTAACTGTGTTTGTGCCGTAAGATATGCAAGTTCTGCTTTCTTATCCGAAATGAGATACTTGTCTTTCATCATACCGAAAATTTCTGACTTGCTGTAACCCTGCTCAATTAGCATATTGAATTTCTTGACGGGTCTGATTCCCGTAAGCAAGCCCCATTCGCAAGTTTTACCTGTCAGTTCTTCAAGGCATTCAAACACAAGCCGGCAAAGTATATATTCTTCAGAAATGTCTTTGTCATTCTTTATAAATGTAGCTTTTCTTATAACCTTTCCGTCTTTTCTCACATACACAAGGAACAGATTATAACTTTTTCCACGTCTTATTTCTGTGAACACAACTTCACTGTCACTGCACTTCTCATCATAAACGAACTCGAATGAAGTAGCGGGAATAAACAATTTTACAGTAGCTTCAATCTCATACTTGAACTGATGGTTCTTAAAGATAATTGTCATTTACTCTCCTGCTTTCTGAGCCATCTTCATGTAAGGATTGTTTTTTCTTTCGGCTTCAAGCGTTGTATTCTGAAAGTGTCCCGGATAAACATTGTAATCGCCTTTGAGATTTGCAAGCTTCTTCAGTGATTTAAGAATGTCTTCCGAACTGCCGTCTTCAAAATCCGTTCTGCCCATTGAACCGCAAAAAAGTGTATCACCTGAAAAGATTACATCATCACATATATAACATACGCTTCCGGCTGAATGTCCGGGAGTATGGAGAACCTTAAATGTAAGCTCGTCCTGAGTAATGGTATCACTGTCTTTTATTTCTGTGAATTTTGTAACCGGATTAAAATGCATACCGTATTTAAGTCCACAAAAACAACCTTCTTCATCGTTAAGTTTCCATGAGTCAAGTTCATGAACAAATACTTCCGCATCATAAGTTTTTCTTGCTTCCTCTGTTCCGAGTACATGGTCAAAGTGACTGTGTGTGAGCAGGATTTTTTTAAGGTTAAGTCCCCTGTCCTCAATAAATTTCTTAAACTTAGGGAAGTCATCACCTATATCTACCGCAACCGCATTTTTATTTTCTGTTGCGATAATGTAACAATTCGTTCCCATAGAACCAAGCGGAAGAGTATATATTTCATTTGTCATAAAGTTTATTCCTCCATTCCTGAACGTCCGACAGAAATAACGCCTTTTATCTTTTTAAGCCTGTCAAAGATATTTTTAAGCTGTTCTTTTCCGAAAATGGTTATGGTTGCTTCAAAGATGGCATTTCCGTTTTTAAGGTTTCTTGAAGATGAATGAAGCATTGAAATATGATTTTCAAGAAATACTTTCGTAATATCGTTGACAAGCCCCATTCTGTCGCCTGCGATTACTTCAATATTCGTCTGTATATATGAAGGTGCGTCAGAAGTCCAGTTTACTTCGACCCATCTGTCAAGATTCGTCCCGTGTTTCAAATCCGAAAGATAGTTTACACAATTTTTCTTATGAATAGAAAGACCGTGAAGCCTTGTGAGATAACCTATTATCTCATCTCCCTGAATAGGGTTACAGCACTGAGCATACTTTACCGCAAGATTGCTGATATTGTCAAGAACTATGGCGTTTTTGGGACGGGTAATCTTTACCGGTGAAAGCGATGAAGTATCTGTTTCTTCTTCTCCGAAAAGTTTTGCATATCTTTCACGAAGTCTTGGCATAATGTTGCTTATATGAATACCGCCGTAACCGAGGGAAGCATAATAATCAAGAACATTCTTGCAGTTATAACGCTTGAAGTCTTCTGAAAGGAACTTTTCGATTTCTTCATCTGTTTTAAGCTTTATTCTTGCACGCTTAAATTCCTTTTCAAGCATCTGTCTGCCGATAGTTATGTTTTCTTCACGGTCATGGTT
>URWK01000169.1 GCA_900551505.1 uncultured Ruminococcus sp.
GATTTCAAGGCAAGTTTATAAGGCATATACTGTTCAAGTATTATAACATCTCCTAACCTTCTGGACTCCAGAACTTTTTCTTTGGCTCTTTCTGTAGCTTCGTATCTTCCTATAACTCTCCTGAGAATTTCGCCGGCGATATCTACAGCCTGCTCAAAAGCTTTATCAACGGACAATACGGAATCCCAGGAAGGATTATACACATCTATCGCATAAGCAAGCAGATTTTTTTCACCTGTATTATCGGAATTGTCAAGAGGCTGTATAAAAGTTTCATCAAAGTGCTGTGCGTTTTCTTCCACTATAAGCTTTGCACCGAATTTACGCCAGAGCAATCCGAAAGCCGCATACGGAACACCGTTGGGGCGAATTTCGGCATCGGGCTGGTGATGGTCGTACTTGCCCATACCTATATCAAAAATTATACTGTCCTGAGATGGCGGAGGTGCTATTCTGCATCTGATTATTTTTATATCAGGATAAATATATTTCAGCAATGCCGATGAAAAAACATCATCCGCATGGAATTTTCCACTGTGAGTATATCCGAATTTTATTGTTGTTCTCATAACTTCACTCCTTTTTATAAATGCAAACCGAAAATTTTACGCCTTATTATATCACATAATTTCAGATAGTTCAACTACAAAAAATAAAGCACCCACACAGAGTGCTTTATTTAATCACAATCACTTAAATATTCAAAAAATTATTACAACATATAACTATTGATTATCATTTTCAAGGAGTTCTTTAAATACTGCCGTTGCACCTATGGCAATCATTATATAACCGGGATTAAGGCTCTTTATAAGTGAAGCACATTTTTTCAATGTACTTCCTGTAGTTATGATATCGTCACAAATGATAATGTTCTTCCCTGTCAGGTTCTCATTATTGCTCAGGCTGAAAAGTGTTTCAACATTAATTTTTCTTTCCTTAGCGGTTTTTAAATCATGCTGTCTTACGCCTGAATTTTTTACAATTAAATCCGTTCTGACCTTGCAGTTAAGGTTTTCGGCTATCTGCTTTGCGATAATTTCGGACTGATTAAAGCCTTTTTTCTTTAAAGACTCCTTACTTTCGGGTACGGGAATTACAAAGTCGAATTTCAAGTCCGGAACATCTTCAAGAATTTTTTCCGAAAGCTTTTCGCCTATATATCTTCCGAAATTTTTCATCTGCGGACTGACCTTGAAAAGCCTGATTTTTTCGGCGGTTTCCCCATGATAGAAAAATATTGTTTCCGCCCGCTGATAAGGCAACTTCTCTGTACAAATACATTCAGCCTTACCACAACTTTTACAAACCCTCTCATCTGCAAACTCAAGCCTGCTCACACATTCATCGCATATGAACAAGTCCCAGTCAATCAGCTTTCCGCATATACAACAAGTATTCGGGAAGAACAAATCAAGTAAAAATCTCTTTGTCCTGCTCATTATTATGCATTACATATAAGTTCACACAGACAAGTTTCTCTGTATGTCTTATAATTGTTGTCGACCATCTGAAATACATCCCTTTCCCTGCCTACAATTATCAGCATTTTTTTAGCTCTCGTGACGGCTGTATAAAGCAGGTTTCTGAAATACAATGGATTAAAGGTCTTGTCGCTTAACAGCGGAATAATAACTATAGGAAATTCACAACCCTGACTCTTGTGAACGGTTATTGCATATGCAAGTTCAAGGTTTTCAATGCTTTGTCTCGGATATTTAACTATTCTTCCGTCAAAGTCTATAAGCAGAATACCCGCAATTCTGTCAATCTCAAGAATCTTGCCTATATCTCCGTTAAAAATTCCCTGACCTTCTTCCCCGTCTTTGTACCATTCTATCTGATAATCATTTTTTGTCTGCATAACCCTGTCGCCTTCACGGAATGAGTAAAGGAAGCTTCTGAGTTCATTATTATTCTCTGACGGATTCACGATATTCTGAATTTTAAGGTTTAGTTCTTCAACCCCCAAGTGTCCTTTTCTCATAGGGCAAAGAATTTGTATATCATCGGGGCTGATTCTGCTCTTTGGCAATATATTTGTTGCGAGCTGGCATATTGTATCGCAGGCACTTTCCTCACCCAATCTCCTGAAGAAGAAAAAGTTGTTTTTCTTTTCCGTAAGGCAAGGATATTGTCCAGAAATAATTCTGTGAGCATTCGTAATAATAAGACTTTGCTGAGCTTGTCTGAAAATCTTGTTAAGCCTTACGGAGGGAACTTTATTACTGTCAATAAGGTCTTTAAGTACGTTTCCAGCCCCCACGGAAGGCAACTGGTCACTGTCCCCTACCATTACAAGATGACAGTTTACCGGCAGGGCTTCAAGCAGACTGGAGAAAATTTCAGTGTCCACCATAGACATTTCATCAACTATTACAACATCACATTCAAGCGGATATTTTGCATCACGGATAAAGGTCATTTTCTTTTCGTCCGTGAAATTCACTTCCAGCAATCTGTGAATGGTCTTTGCCTCATATCCAGTAAGCTCGGAAATTCTCTTTGCCGCTCTGCCTGTAGGAGCGGTTAATAGAACTTCTTTCCCAAGCAGATTAAACATTTCAATCATTGCTCTTAAAACTGTTGATAGCGATAGGTAAGCTTTTGAAGTAATCTCCGGCTTTTCCCCCGCTCTACACCGTGCAAGCGACTTTCACCGCACACGGCGTGCCATCAGCATTTATAAGGGAGGTTCACCTGTTTATCAAGTATTTAGCTTACTTAATTTCAGATGAAGATTTTTATAATACTGACTGGTAGTCATTCCTCCGTTTTTCATTACAAAAAACATCTTTGGTAATACCACCGCTTATTCTCCGAAAAACATTCGGACAATTCCAAGTTCCGATAATTCTATCTTTAACATTTACAACCTTAGGTGCTGTTTCTGTTCCGATGTACACAACCGCCTTTAACGGTTAAGGTTCAGCCAAGTAAAAAAACACTGCCCCTCCGTTACAATATTTACCCTGCGGAATTTTAATTCAACAGTTCGTCAGTTTCATAAGCTGAAACATACTCACCATAGCTATTTTACAGATGCCCGGCATATCAATTACATAAGTTATTGACTTACTTTTCAGACCTTCTTAATTTCAAGGTAAGGTAATTTTCTGCCGTCTTCACCGGGCTTTATACAGAAAAGTTGCCATTTCTGCATACCGGAGTATCAGCAGCAGGTTTCAGGGCGTTACCCCATCAGTCCCTGACTCGGATTATCAGTTCACCGTAATTTATACAGTGCAGTAACTTTTCATTACTGAACTTGTCGCACTTTTACCTGTTCCGGGTCCGCCCGTAAGAATCATGTTGGTCTCACACAATGCCATTACAACGGCGGTTTTCTGTTCATCTTCGTACTTCATCTCAAGGCTTTCTTCGACTTCCTGCAAAAGCTCATAATATCCTGCAATTTCCTTGTCCGAAACGTCTTCTCTCATGTTGTGGTTTGCAAAATACTGTGCAATGTTACATTCCGCATAGAAAAAGTCCGCAAGATATACATATGTTTTTCTTCGCTTTGACTGATATTCAAATATTATCGACTCGTCAAGCATACTTTCATAAGCCTTTGCGTAATTCGCAACATTCTTGTCGATTCCAAGCTGTTCC
>URWK01000170.1 GCA_900551505.1 uncultured Ruminococcus sp.
CGCCTGTGGCGAGTCGCCCCCCGAAAAAACAAAAAAACTATTACTTAATGAAGTGTATCAAAGGAGAGTTTCGGAAAGCAGGTTGAGAAACTATGAGGAAAAGACGTAAAAGCCCATCTTTTCAGGTTAATCCGCTGTACATATGGACTGTAATATTTTTTGCGTTTACTGTAATCATAATAGTGTGTATGGAAATAAGAATTAAACCGATAGCTGAAAATATTTGTATGCGTCAGGCAAAATCCATTACTCAGGAAACCGTTGACCATACAGTAAGGACAGTGGTGGAAAGCAACAACGCCGAATTTGTGAAGCTTACAAAAAACGATAATGGCACGGTTTCGGCAATTGAAGCGGATACTTCAAACATAAATTTTTTGAAAACCACGGTTTCGGAAAGTATTTCAGAAGCCCTTGAGGAAAATTCGGAAACAATTGTTCCTGTTCCGGTAGGGTCTGTCAGCAATATAAATCTGTTTGCAGGCAGAGGAGTAAAGGTGAAAATGAAAATAGTTCCGTCCCGTTCTGTTTCTACTTCAGTGAGAAGCGAAATAGTTTCAACCGGAATAAATCAGACTTGCCACAGAATACTTCTCGATGTAAACACGGAGATTTCTGTAATAATGCCGGTTTCAACACAAACTGTAACTGTCACTGAAACATATGTAATTGCGGAAACTGTAATTATAGGGGAAATTCCTGATAATCTGATTACAAAATAAAAGGAGAAAAAATTATGACCAAAGACGAAGCTATGCAACGCATAGAGGAACTGACCGAAATTATTGAAAAACATAATCACAGTTATTATGTAATGGATAACCCGACAGTTTCAGACTATGAATATGATATGCTTATGCAGGAACTTAAAGGACTTGAAGCAGAATATCCAGAATTTGTTTTACCGTCTTCGCCAACTCAGCGTGTCGGCGGTGAGGCTCTCAGCAAGTTTGAAAAAGTCACACATAAAGTACAGATGGGAAGCTTACAGGATGTGTTTTCATTTGAACAGCTTGAAGAATTTGTAACACGTTGCAGGAATACCGTTGAAAATCCTTCGTTTATAGTCGAGCCTAAAATTGATGGGCTTTCCGTATCGCTTGAATACGAAAACGGTATTCTCAAACGTGGTTCTACAAGGGGAGATGGTTTTGTTGGTGAAGACGTTACTGCAAACCTTAAAACAGTAGGTTCTATTCCGCTTAAAATAAAAAATGCCCCTGAATTTCTTGAGGTAAGGGGCGAAGTATATATGCCGAAAGAAAAATTTCTTAAACTTGTGGAACAGCAGGAACTCAATGACGAACAGCCTTTCAAGAATCCCCGCAATGCTGCCGCAGGTTCTCTAAGACAGAAAAATTCAAAGATTACCGCAAAGCGTGGGCTTGATATATTCGTATTCAATATTCAGCAGATAGAGGGCAGGGAAATAACTTCACACAAGCAGTCACTTGACTATATAAAATCTCTCGGGCTGAAAGTCATTCCAAGCTATGTTGAATGTACGACTTATTCAGAAATAGAGCAGGAAATACAGCGTATTGACCAAATCAGAAACAAGCTTTCATATGATATTGACGGCATAGTAATCAAGGTCGACAGTTTTGAACAGCGTGAAACTCTCGGTTCAAGCTCAAAAGTTCCTAAGTGGGCGATAGCTTATAAATTTCCTCCCGAAGAAAAGGAAACTACTCTCAGAAACATTGAAGTAAATGTAGGACGCACTGGTGCAATTACTCCTGTAGCGGTTTTTGACCCCATAATACTCGCAGGGACAAGCGTTTCAAGGGCGGTTCTTCACAATCAGGACTTCATTACCCAGAAAGATATACGCATAGGCGACAAAATTATAATCCGTAAAGCAGGCGAAATTATTCCGGAAGTTGTAAAGTCCGTTTCTCATGTCGAAAATTCAGAACCCTTCATACTTCCTGCAAAGTGTCCCGTATGCGGTACAGAATCAGTAAGATACGAAGATGAAGCAGTATTGAGATGTCCTAATCCGGATTGCCCTGCTCAGCTTCTGAAAAGTATAATTCACTTTGCCTCAAAGGGTGCTATGGATATTGACGGAATGGGAGATGCTATAGTAAAGGCACTTGTTGAAAATAATCTTGTAAAGTCCGTTGCGGATATATACACCTTGAAAGCTGAACAGATTGCAAGCCTTGAAAGACTTGGGGAGAAATCGGCAGAGAACCTTATAAATGCAATCGAAAAATCAAAGTCCCGTCCGCTCGACAAGGTTATTTTTGCACTCGGTATAAGAAATATCGGTCAGGCATCTGCTAAACTTCTGTGTGAGAAATTCCCGTCAATAGAAAAAATTATGTCTGCAACCGCTGAAGAAATTGAAGAGATTGACGGTTTCGGCAAGGTTATGTCCGAAAATGTCGCAAAGGCTTTTTCTGAACAGCACAGAAAAGACCTTATTTCAAGATTGCTTGAACTCGGTGTAAAAATGGAATATCAGGCAACTCAGACCAATGATAACAGATTTGAGGGAATGACATTTGTCCTTACAGGTACGCTTGAAACTTTGAAAAGAGATGAGGCGAAGAAGATAATAGAAAGCTTTGGAGGAAAGGTTTCGGGTTCTGTTTCAAAGAAAACGACTTTTGTAGTAGCAGGGGAAGAAGCAGGTTCAAAACTTGAAAAAGCTCAGTCGCTTGGTGTGAATGTACTTTCAGAAACAGAATTTCTTGAAAAGATAAAATAATTGACTTTATACAAATACATTAACAAAAGTTGGAGTTCTGCAATTTGCGGAACTTCTTTTTTTATATGTCATCTTAGTCAAGGCTTACTTCCTTGACATAATGCCAAACTGCTATTATAATATAATTTGTATGAATTTATCAGAGCGAACGGGGGAGTAGTAATTGAATAAGAAAAAGTGCATGATAGATGCTGTACTTGCAGGAATTGCAATCGCCATCGGGGGAACAGTATATCTTTCATGTGATAACAAGTATATAGGAACATTTCTTTTCGGGTTCGGGCTTTTTACAATTGTAACTTTCAAACTTGCACTGTATACGGGGAAAATCGGATATGTACCTGAAAAAGACAGAAGATATTCTGCGGAAGTAATAGTTACACTTGTCGGAAATCTCATAGGCACATTTATTTCGGCGTATATTCTGCGATTTACAAAGATTTACGAAGCCGTATCGGGGAAAGCCGAAAAAATTGTAACATCAAAGCTTGAAGGAACGTTTGTAAGTTGTTTTATTCTTGCGGTATTCTGTGGAATGCTGATGTATATAGCAGTTGAATCCAACAGAATTTCAAGGCAGAATAATGACAATGTTTCGGCAGTTCTTGGGATTTTCTTGCCGGTAGCCGTCTTTATTCTTGCAGGTTTCAATCACTCAATTGCCGATATGTTTTATATAAGCCTTGGGAAGATAACGGCAGATAAATGTGTTTACCTGATAACCGTAATAGTAGGAAATGCTTGTGGAGGAATGTTTATTCCATTCTGCAAGATATTAAAAGGCGAATCAGAAAGAAAAAAATAAGTTTTCCGTAACGGAACATTGTGGGGGGGGGGGGGGGGGGCGGGGTCGGGGGGCTGCGCCCCTCAAAGACAGAAAATGTGGCTAGGTT
>URWK01000171.1 GCA_900551505.1 uncultured Ruminococcus sp.
CGCCGACCGTCTTCATGACAAGTATCTGACCGCCGATGCCCATAGGGAGCAGAACGGCATAATTCTGATTTTTAAGTTTTATCACATCAAGGCACTGAAAATCAATATTATTGCCGTTTTCGTCAGTCAGCGAAATAGTCATTCTTTCTGCTTCCATCTTTTCTCCTTATTCATACAGAAAAGGGGAAGTTATCCCCTTTAAATTTACTTCAGTTTTTCTTCAAGCATTGACTTGATAACCTTAGGAGTGCAGACACCTTTAAGAGCCTTTGTACACTGACCCATAAGGAAGCCGAATACTTTCTGTTCGCCGTTTCTGTACTGTTCAACGATATTAGCATTGTTTGCGAGAACTTCCGTGATAACTTCTTCAACCTTGCCTGTATCGTTTGAAATGAGGAATCCGTTTTCCTTTGCAACTGTTTCGGCATCTTTTCCGCTTTCAATCATATAACGGAGAATTGTCTTAGCGTCATTTTTAGAAACTTTTTCGGTATCAGCCATTTCAACCAGTTTAGCGAAATCCTGTGCTGAGAACGGGAGGTTGTCGTTTTTATTTTCACCATGATTTACACTGCGGAGCAATTCGCCCATAATGAAGTTTGCAACACTCTTAGGGTTATTATATGCAGAAACCGCTTCATTAAAGAAATCTGAAACCTTTTTCTGATTTACTATAATTTTAGCATCAGTTTCGGAAAGTCCGTATTCGCCTGTGTATCTTGCAAGACGCTTGTTAGGAAGTTCCGGAAGCTTCGCCTTGATTTCGTCAAGCATTTCATCGGTAAAGTTTACCTGAAGAATATCAGGTTCCGGGAAGTAACGGTAATCGTGAGCATCTTCCTTGCTACGCATAGCCTTAGTATCACCATGGTTATCGTTAAATCTTCTTGTTTCCTGAATAACTCTTTCGCCTCTGTCGAGGAGCTTTGACTGTCTTTTGATTTCAAATTCGATAGCTCTGCCAATAGACTTGAGAGAGTTAAGGTTTTTAATTTCCGCTCTTGTACCAAATTCTGTATCAGTTGGCTTCATAAGAGAAATGTTTACGTCACATCTCAAAGAACCCTGTTCCATCTTACAGTCACAAACGCCTACATACTGGAGAAGAAGGCTGATTTTCTCAACGAGTGCCTTGGCTTCTTCTGCTGAACTGAGGTCAGGTTCTGTAACAATTTCAATCAGCGGTATTCCGCAACGGTTATAGTCTGCAAGTGATACACCGTTGAGGTCGTCATGCACAAGTTTTCCGGCATCTTCTTCAAGATGTATTCTGTTGATTCTGATATTCTTTGTCTTTCCGTCAACTTCAATCGGCACTAAACCGTTTATGCAAAGCGGATAGAAAAGCTGTGAAATCTGGTAAGCTTTCGGAAGGTCAGGATAAAAATAGTTCTTTCTGTCGAACACTGAGAATTTATTTATATCACAGCCGAGTGCGAAACCTGCTTTTACTGCATATTCAACAGCAGTCTGATTGATTACCGGCAACGTTCCCGGCATACCTGTACAAACCGGACAACAACGTGAGTTCTGGCTACCGCCGAATTCAGCGGAACAAGTACAGAAAACTTTAGAGTTAGTGAGAAGTTCTGCGTGTATTTCAAGACCTATTACAGGAATATATGACATTATCAAGTTACCTCCTTAATCAAAGCTTCGGCATAACAGGTGTAAAGCCCTGCTCAAAAGCGTCAGCCACCTGAATAATAGTTGCTTCATCGAATTTCTTTCCGATAATTGACATACCAATAGGAGATTGCAGGAAGTGAAGCAATGTTTACAGTTACGGTGCATATGTCAGCCTGATACATCTTTACAGGGTCTGAAATGCTTTCGTCAGCCTTATATGCAACGGTAGGAGCGGTAGGAGTAATGATTACATCGCACTTTTCAAAGATAGCATCATATTCAGCGGAAATTCTCTGTTTTAATGCAAGAGCTTTCGCATAATAAGCATCATAGTAACCGCTTGAAAGTGCATAGTTTCCAAGGAGAATACGTCTTTTAACTTCCTGACCGAAACCTTCACTTCTTGAATTGCTGATTAATTCGTTGAAATGGTCACCTTTGTCCGAACGATGACCGTACTTGATACCGTCATATCTTGAAAGGTTTGAAGAAGCTTCAGCGGAAGAAATGAGATAATATGCAGGTACAGCGTATTTAAGGCTCGGCATATTACATTCAATGATTTCCGCACCCATAGACTTGTAAGCATCAACGGCTTTAAGAACATTTTTCTTTACAATTTCGTCAATACCGTCTGCGTAGAATTCAACAGGTACTGCAACTTTCAAACCTTTTACAGACTGACCGATTTTTGAAATGTAGTTGTCAACATCTCTCTTTGAAACTGTACCATCATGTGGGTCATAGCCCGCAATTGTGTTAAGGATAATTCCGCAGTCCTTAGCATTTGAAGCAACCGGCCCAATCTGGTCAAGTGATGACGCAAATGCCACAAGTCCGTAACGTGAAACTCTGCTGTATGTCGGTTTAAGCCCCGTAACTCCGCAGAAAGAAGCCGGTTGTCTGATTGAACCGCCTGTATCAGAACCAAGTGCCACTGTACAAAGTCCCGCAGATACCGCAGCAGCCGAACCGCCTGAAGAACCGCCCGGAACACATTCGGTATTATAAGGGTTACGGGTCTTTGCAAATGCGGAAGTCTGTGTTGAACCACCCATTGCGAATTCATCCATGCTTACCTTTCCGAGCATAACAATGTTTTCGGCATTGAGTTTTTCCATAACTGTTGCATTGTAAGGCGGTATAAAGTTTTCGAGCATTTTTGAAGCACAAGTTGTCTTTACGCCTTCTGTACAAATGTTATCCTTGATGGCAACCGGAATACCGCAAAGGGCAGAAGCTTCCCCTTTATCAATTTTTTCCTGAGCGAGTTCAGCCTGTTTAAGAGCCTGTTCTTCCGTAACTGTGATAAAGCTTTTTACTTCACCGTCAACAGACTTTATTCTGCCTATATAGGTTTCTGCAAGTTCCTTTGTGGAAATCTTTTTGCTGTCGAGCATTTCACGGGCTTCACCGATACTTATTCTTTTATTTAAATCAGCCATATTTTTACCTCCGTTCTGATTATTCAACGACTTTCGGAACAACGAAACAATCATTGCTGTTCACTGCATTGCTGAGAATTTTAGCCGTTTCCATACTTGGCTGTGAGATATCTTCACGAAGGTCATTGAGGTATACGTTTTTATTGTCGGCAAGAGCATCATAAGTGATGTCAATTTCCTTAACAGTATCCATAATGTTGATAATACTTGTCATATCCTGAGCTGTTTTTTCGAGTTCTTCTTCTGTAAATGAAAGCTTGCTGAGCTTTGCAAGATAAGAAACCATTTCTAAATCCAAGTTCAAAACCTCATTTCTTAAAATTATGTTATCGAAAAATACCGATAAAGAAATTATACTACAGTTTCATTCTTTTTGCAAGTTTTTTTAGCAATTAGTGCGTTATCTGTTTATCAGAAAAATTATTGTAGCTTTTCCGCCCCCAAAAGTTCCGGGGGGGCGGCCGACCAGGATGGGGTGGGGGGGGGGGGGAA
>URWK01000172.1 GCA_900551505.1 uncultured Ruminococcus sp.
AGTGAAGCCGTGCTTGAAGCTCTCCGTCAGGAAAAAGCTGACCTCATAGTTCTTGCAGGATTTATGACAATTCTTGATGAAGTGGTCACGAAGGCTTACCCATATCAGATAATCAATGTACACCCTGCACTTATTCCGTCATTTTGTGGAAAGGGTTATTACGGTTTGAAAGTTCATGAAGCAGCCCTTGAATATGGCGTGAAATTAAGCGGTGCAACAGTACATTTTGTAAATGAAGAAGCAGACGCAGGAGCTATTATTATCCAAAAAGCTGTAGAAATTAGAAATAATGATACTCCTGAAACTCTCCAGAAAAGAATAATGGAACAAGCTGAATGGAAGATACTTCCCCGTGCAGTTTCTCTTTTCTGTGAAGATAAAATCGAAATTAAAAATGGCAAGGCATATATAAAGGAGGAAGTGTAAAAATGGAAATGCTCTCAATCGAAAAAGAATTAAAAGAAAACGCTTATCCGGGCAGAGGCATTATTATCGGAAAGTCAAAAGACGGAAAATCAGCGGTAACAGCATACTTCATCATGGGCAGAAGTGAAAACAGCCGTAACAGAGTTTTCACCCGTGACGGCGAAGGTCTGAGAACAGAAGCTTTTGACCCTTCAAAGCTCGTTGACCCAAGTCTTATCATCTATTCGCCTGTAAGAGTTCTCGGAAACAAGACCATTGTCACAAACGGCGACCAGACTGACACAATTTACGAACTTATGAACAATCAGCAGACTTTTGAACAGGCTCTCAGAACCAGGGAATTTGAACCTGATGCACCTAATTATACACCAAGAATTTCCGGAATAATTAAGCTCAAAGATGATAAAACTTTCAATTACGCAATGTCAATTCTCAAATCAGCAAACGGAAACCCTGATTCTTGCCAACGTTATACTTTTTCTTACAGCACGCCTGTGAACGGTGAAGGCCACTTCATTCATACTTATAAGGGCGATGGAAATCCGCTTCCAAGTTTTGAGGGTGAACCGAAGCTTATTTCAATCCCTGACGATATTGAAGAATTTACCTCACTGCTCTGGGAAAGCCTTAACGAAGACAACAAGGTTTCATTGTTTGTAAGATACATTGACCTTGCGACAGGCAAGACCACAACCAATATCAAAAACAAGAACAACTAATTTCGGAGGATAAACATGGAAAAAGAACGCTTACTTAAATATGGCTGTAATCCTAATCAGAAGCCTTCAAAAATCTTTATGGCGGACGGAAGCGAACTCCCGATAGAAGTTCTCAACGGAAATCCGGGCTATATCAATTTGCTTGACGCATTCAACGGCTGGCAGTTGGTAAGAGAACTCAAAAAAGCTACAGGTCTTTGTGCAGCAACATCTTTCAAACACGTTTCACCTGCCGGTGCAGGCGTAGGAGAACCACTTTCAGATACTCTCAAGAAAATCTATTTTGTGGATGACCTTGGAGAACTTTCCCCTATGGCTTGTGCTTATGCGAGGGCAAGAGGTGCTGACAGAATGTCATCTTACGGCGATTTTGTGGCACTTTCTGACACTTGTGATGAATGCACCGCAAAAATGCTTCAGAGAGAAGTTTCTGACGGAATTATCGCACCTGACTATACACCGGAAGCCCTCGAAATTCTCAAATCGAAGAGAAAAGGAACTTACAATATAATCAAAATCAATCCCGATTACAAGCCAGACCCAATTGAAAGAAAGCAGGTTTTCGGCGTAACATTTGAACAGGGTAGAAATGAACTTGAAATCAACAATACTTTACTTGAAAACATTGTAACAGACAACAAAAATATTCCTGACGACAAGAAGAGAGATTTGCTTATTTCACTGATTACTCTTAAATATACACAGTCAAATTCTGTATGCTACGTTAAAAACGGTCAAGCTATCGGCATCGGTGCAGGTCAGCAGTCAAGAATTCATTGCACAAGACTTGCAGGTAACAAGGCAGATATTTGGTGGCTCAGACAGGCTCCGCAGGTTCTCAATCTCCAGTTCGTTGACAATATCCGCAGACCTGACAGAGATAACGCAATTGACGTTTACATTTCTGATGAATATATGGATGTGCTTGCAGACGGTGCTTGGCAGAAGATTTTCAAGGTTAAGCCGGAACCATTTACCAAGGAAGAACAGAGAGCATGGCTTGACAAGAACACAGATGTTTGCCTCGGTTCAGACGCTTTCTTCCCATTCGGCGACAACATCGAAAGAGCAAAGAAAAGCGGTGTTTCATATATCGCAGAACCGGGCGGTTCAATCCGTGATGATAATGTAATTGAAACTTGTAATAAATACGGAATTGCAATGGCATTTACAGGTATCAGATTGTTCCATCATTAATCGAGTAGTTTTGGGGTAAGGCTCAAATGTCTTACCCTTTTTCTAAATATTCAAGATGATTGTTAATATCAAAAATATACATAGGAGTAATTTTTATGAATATACTTGTAGTGGGCGGGGGCGGACGTGAACATGCTCTTGTCATGAAGCTTGCGGAAAGCAAAAAGACAGACAAAATATATTGTGCTCCGGGTAATGGCGGGATTTCCCGTTATGCAGAATGCAGACCGGTAAAAGCAACAGATATTGACGGAATGGTTGCACTTGCAAAGGAAATAAAGGCGGATTTGGTTGTAGTTGCACCTGACGACCCGCTTGTTCTGGGAATGGTTGATGCACTTAATGCGGAAGGCTTCAGAACATTCGGACCTGACAAGTCGGCGGCAATTATCGAGGGTAGCAAGGTATTTTCAAAAAACCTTATGAAAAAATATAATATCCCGACTGCAAAATATGAAGTATTTGACAATGCCGAAAAGGCTCTTGAATACATAAAGAGTGAAAATACATTTCCAACAGTTATTAAGGCTGACGGATTAGCACTTGGAAAAGGTGTAATTATAGCACAAAACATGGAAGAAGCTACGGATGCCGTTCATTCAATAATGGAAGATAAAATCTTCGGCGAAAGTGGAGCAAATGTTGTTATTGAAGAATTTCTTACAGGTCCGGAAGTATCTGTACTTTGCTTCACAGATGGAAAAACCATCAAACCGATGGTTTCATCAATGGACCACAAGAGAGCTTTGGACGGCGACAAAGGGCTTAACACCGGAGGAATGGGAACAGTTTCACCTAATCCATACTATACAGCGGAAGTTGCAGAAGAATGTATGAAGACAATTTTCAGACCGACAATAGATGCGATGGTCAAGGAAAACAGAAAATTCAAGGGCTGTCTTTATTTTGGACTTATGGTAACACCAAACGGCGTGAAAGTTATCGAATACAATTGCAGATTCGGCGACCCTGAAACTCAAGTTGTTCTTCCTGTACTCGATACTGATATTGTGGATATCATGGAAGCAATTTATGATGAAAAACTTGACGAAATAGATATTAAGTGGAAAGGTGAAGCTTGTGCTTGCGTAGTAATGGCAAGTGGCGGATATCCGAAAAAGTATGCAACGGGTCTTGAAATCAGCGGCCTTGACAATAGCGGTCAGGTTGAAAATGCTTTTGTTTACCATGCGGGAACACGATTTGAAGATGGTAAATT
This sequence comes from uncultured Ruminococcus sp., assembly GCA_900551505.1. Lineage (GTDB taxonomy): Bacteria > Bacillota > Clostridia > Oscillospirales > Ruminococcaceae > UBA5884. Next base: position 3,562 of record URWK01000172.1, read on the forward strand.
CATTAC
>URWK01000173.1 GCA_900551505.1 uncultured Ruminococcus sp.
GAACCTACGGGAGCATTGGACTACAATACCGGCAAAAATATTCTCAAGCTTCTTCAGGATACTTGCCGTTCAACTGACACAACGGTTATTGTAATTACTCACAATCAGGCTATAACACCTATGGCAGACAGAATTATCACTATTAAAAACAGCAAGGTTGCGGATATTAAAGTAAATGAAAATCCTGTACCCGTTGAAACTATTGAATGGTAGGTTGCCCATATGAAAAATGTACTTATAAAAGATACGTTCAGGCGTATATGGAGAACCAAAGGACGTTTTTTCGCAATTATGGCTATTATCGCTATAGGTTGCGGATTCTTTGCAGGCATAAAAGTAACCAGTCCCGATATGAAGAAAACGGCAGACCTTTACTATAAGGAATATAACCTTATGGATATAAAGCTTCTGTCTGAAATCGGATTCAGTGACAAGGAAATTGAAAAGCTTGCGAAAGACAGCAATGTTAAAAATATCAGCGGTGAATATTCCGCAGATGTATTTATCGAAACGGCAGACGGAAACAGCCCTGTAACAAAAGTTCAATCTATGGATATTCATTCGGATAATATAATAAACGCCCCTAAGCTTGAAGAAGGCAGACTTCCGCAAGCCGAAAACGAATGTCTTATAGAGAGAAATACCCCATCTGAATACAAAGTCGGCGATAAAATCACTCTTTCGACAAAGGACGAAGAGAACCCGATAGGCGATATTCTGACAACCGAAACTTTCACCATTGTCGGCAAAGTTTCCTGGGTAAAGTATACCGACTTTCAGCGTGGGACAACTACAATCGGCAACGGCAGCATTAAAAGTTATCTGATTGTTCCCCGTGAAGCTTTCAAATATGACTATTACACGGAAGTTTATCTCACATTAAATAATACCGAAAACATAAATTCTTTCTCTGATGAATATGATGACATAATTGACAGTGAAAAGGACAGATTTGAACAGATGGCGGAAGAAATTCATAAGGACAGAATTTCGGAAACTCAAAAAGATTTTGAAGATGCCGAAAAAGAACTTGCGGACGGTAAAAAGGAATATGAAGATAACCTTGCAGAGTTTAATACGAAAATTGCAGATGCAGAAAAACAAATCAGCGATGCTCAGAAACAGATTGCGGAGCAGGAAAAGCAATTCAATACCGTTAAAAAGCAGTTTGATGACAGCCTTTCACAGTACAATTCGGGTATGTCGGAAATAACTTCTAAGCTTGAAGCCCTTGAAACACAGCAATCACAGCTTGACGAAAAGACCAAAGAACTTAATTCTTCAAAAGAACTGTTTACGGCTTTCAGGGACTTTATTCAATCAGGCTTTACAACTGTTGTTCCGGTTGACAACAATTCAGATACACTCAACCTTATAAAGCAACTCCGCACACTTGACACAGATGAACTTTCCGTAAGCAATACCGCTTATGCATATGCAGGCACTCAACCGGATACAGAACAGAAAGTTTTGTATTATAACGAGCTTGTAACGGCACTTGAAGGACTGGACAAGGAAATTAAGACTGCCGAAGTACAGATTTCTACCGCCCAGGCACAGATTACTCAGGGGCGTTCCCAGCTTAACGAAGCTCAGACACAACTTAATCAGTCTTACCCTGCCATTATCTAGGGTCTGGAACAATTTCAGGATGCCGAAAAGAAGCTTACGGATGCCAAGACGCAAGTTGAAGAAAATGAACAAAAACTTAGCGATGAAAAAGCTGACGGCAAGAAGAAACTTGATGATGCCAAGAAAGAAATTGACGAAAACACAAAAAAATTAGCTGATTCAAAAAAGTCTTTTGAGAAATTTGTAAAGAACCCGAAATTGTATGTGTTTGACAGAAATTCGGATACCGGATATTCTTCATTCGGCGATGATGCTGACAGAGTTGACTCTGTAGCAAAGATTTTCCCAATATTCTTTATACTTGTCGCAGGGCTTGTGTGCCTTACCACGATGACGAGAATGGTTGAGGAACAGCGTACCGAAATAGGAACGCTTAAAGCCCTCGGTTACGGCAATACCGCAATCGCTTCACAATTCCTTTTATATTCGGTTTCCGCAAGTGTAATAGGTGCGTTCGGAGGCTTGCTAATCGGTTTCAACCTTTTCCCGAAAGTAATCTTCAATGCCTATAGAATGATGTATATATATCCGGATGTAGTTTGTAAATTCAGATGGGATTATACAACAGGTTGCCTTGTCGCTTCCCTGCTCTGTACAGGACTTTCTTCAATGGTAGCTTGTTACAGTGAACTCAGTGGCCGACCTGCTCAGCTTATGCGACCTAAGCCACCCAAAAACGGCAAGCGAGTATTCCTTGAGAAAATTCCGTTTATCTGGAATCACATGGGCTTTAATGCAAAAGTTACTGCAAGAAACGTATTCCGCTATAAGAACAGAGTATTGATGACAGTTGTAGGAATCGGCGGTTGTACGGCTCTTATGCTTGCAGGTTTCGGGCTGAAAAATGCGATTTCAGTAATTGTTGATTTGCAGTTCGGGGAAATTATAAAATACGACAGCACAAATATTTTTTCATGCGAAACACATGAAGAATACAAACAGCTCAGAGAAGATATTAAAGACAACGAGAATATTTCACAATATCTTTTTGCATTGCAAAAGACCGTAACCATTCAAGGTGAAAAAAGAAATATGGAAGTATACGCAATTGTTCCTGAAAACATTGAGGATATGGAAAACTTCATAGAACTCAGGGACAGAAAGACCCATGAACAGTATATTTTGAACGATGATGGTGTAATAATCAATGAAAAACTTGCGAAACTTCTTGATTTGAAAGTCGGTGATAATGTTTCATTTGACGGAGGAGAAAAAGAACTTAAAATTTCAGCCATTACAGAAAATTATGTAAACAATTATGTTTACTTCTCCCCTGCGACTTATAAAGACACTTTCGGCGATTATGACAATAACACAATTTTTGCCGATATAGCAGAAGGCGTTACCGATGATGATTTTTCAAAATCCATACTTGAAAACAAATCCGTAATGTCTGTAAGCTTTATGAATATTGCCGGAAATACATTCAAAGACCTCATAAAGAGCCTTAACGCAATAGTTTTTGTAATTATCGGTTCATCGGGAGCTTTGGCGTTCGTTGTTCTCTACAATCTTTCAAACATAAATATCAATGAGAGAATCAGGGAACTTGCGACTATAAAGGTTCTCGGATTTTTTGACGGCGAAGTCGCTGCATATATCTATCGTGAGAATGTAATTTCTTCCGTACTCGGAATGATAGTCGGACTTGTGGGAGGAATTTTCTTCACGGACTTTATTATTCAGACCTCGGAAGTCGATGTAGTAATGTTCTGCCACGATATTCCTTTGAAATGCTACTTGTACGCAGGCGTACTTACACTTGTTTTTACAGCACTTGTAAATGCTATTCTCTATTTTAAACTTAAAAAGATTGACATGGCAACGTCTATGAAAGCTATAGAATAAACTCTTTCTATACGGAAGAATGGGGGGCGACCGCCTGCTTCGCAGGCGG
>URWK01000174.1 GCA_900551505.1 uncultured Ruminococcus sp.
TTTCCTTGTAGTTTATTTAGTTTTTCTACATCACTTTTTCTCTTCTCTTCCTCGTTTTCCCCTCCCTTTTTTTTTTTTTTTTCCCCTCCCCCCCCCCCCCCCGCCCCCCCCGCCGCCCCCCCCCCCCCCCCCCCCCCCCCCCCCCCCCACAATTAAGTTTAGCGGTTAAAGCCATTATTTAGTTTGACAATAAACTTTGAAAATGGTATTATTAAAACGATAATATATTTTCAGAAGAAAGGTAGTATGTCAGATGAAATGTCCGAACTGCGGGTGTAATATGGGTTCTGCAACAAAATTTTGTACGTCATGCGGATTTGACTTTTCAGCACCGCCCATTGAAGAACCACAGATAGAAATTGACGAAGACAAGAAAACAGAAGACAGCACAGAAAATACCGGAAAGGACACCAATGATTCCTCCGTTAAAAATAAAAGACACGGAAAAAAAGAAAAGAAGTCTAAGAAAAAGTCAGAAAAAAAACCTCGCAAAAAGTTTATTCCCGCAAGGACAGGTATGATTATTGCACTTATTGTGATATTGTTCGCAATTTTTATAAGTGTTTTTGCAATAGTCGTCACAGGCAGAGGAAACGGAAAAAGGGTTTATGACAAACTTAACAGTAAAATCGGAAGCACGATTACATCGGCGGAGAAAAGTGCAAGTATTGAACTTATGCGGAACTCGAATTACAAATTCATACCCAACATTGAGGAATTTAACTATATATACGAGTGTGAAAATACTGTTCTGATTAACGGTGTTCACATACCTGAATGGGCGATTTTCTGCACAGAGGGCAAGGGTGGTATTTTAAGTACTGTAAAATACTATGACTTTTCCGTAATGCGTAATAATCCTAATGGTTCAAAATCGGATTCACATATTGACTTCCATGATATGAAGAATAACGGCAAGACAAAAAGTGATATTGACCGTGAGCTTTCAATAACTCCGTTTGTAACAATAAGTTCTGATGACGGAACAGTTAAATATGTTTACAAGTATTATTATATTGATATAGAAAGCCGTGATGAAATTTCTTACTATGTCACAATAACATTCGACAGTGACGGCGGAATTTCCGATATATATGAAAAGCGTAACATTTCGATAGAAAGTATAATTTCTTACGAGGAGCAGGACACCGAAAACACTAAGGATAAGGATAACAACAGTTCGGAAAGCGGAAATGGTTAAGAAACGGTAACGAAATAATACAATATATAGTTAAATGCATAGTTTTTTTGCGTGAAGTATTGACACATCGTATTAATTTTGATATGCTTTTTCTGCACGTTAAAACACTAAACCAATAAATCTTTTTTAAGGAGTGAATGCAATGGGGGAAAACAGACTTTGTTTAGGCTGTATGGAAAACAAGGGAGAAGCTTTGATTTGTCCGCACTGCGGATATCGTGAAAATACCCCGTTTTCTGCGGATTATCTTGCCCCCGGTACAATCCTTAACGAACGTTATCTGGTCGGCAGAATGATACGCTCAAACGGTGAGGGAGCAACATACATTGCTTTTGACAAGGTAATTTCATGTAAAGTTTTTGTAAGGGAATTTATGCCGACAACCCTTTGCAGAAGAAGCGTAAGCGGAGCAATGATAGGCTCTTTGCCGAATAAACTTCCGCAGTACAAGGCACTTATGGCGGAGTTTTCGGAACTCTATAAATCTATGGCGAGAAAACTCAGAAGTGTCAACCATATCAACAGAGTAATTGATGTGTTCTTTGAAAATAACACGTCTTATGCGGTTTCAGAATATTTTGACGGTATGGACTTTGTTGAATATCTCAAACAAAGTACAGGTGATATAAGTTGGGAGCAGGTGAAAAAGTTATTTGCACCGCTGTTCACGTCTTTAGGTATCGTCCACAATGCCGGAATAATACACAGAGGAATCAGCCCCGAAACGCTTTATGTGACTTCGAGGGGTGAACTCAAGCTTATAGGGTTTGGGACGTCTTCGGTAAGAACGAAAGGTACAGAGCTTGAACCGGAACTTTTTGACGGATATACAGCCCCCGAACAGTATTCACCGCTTAACCGTCAAGGAACACGGACTGATGTTTATGGGATATGTGCAGTAATTTACAGGGCATTAACGGGTTGCCGTCCTGCCGGTGCGGAAGACAGAATGATTAATGATGACCTTTGTCCGCCCGATAATGTCAATGATGAAATACCCGAAAATGTTTCAGAGGTTATTATGAGAGGTATGGCTGTTTCAGGCGATGAAAGAATAGGAGATATAACAACACTTGTTACGGAACTTTTTGAAACAGACAAGGAAAAAGACGAAGACAAGGGACGCACAAACGTTATTTCAACTTCCGAAATTACAAAACAGCTCAGGGAAAATGCCAAAGAGGCGGAAATTGATATTGATGAAGATACTGACGATTATAAAAGCAGTAACTATGAGGCAAAACACAATAACAGCTCGCTGGACAGAATTAAAATTCCGCTTGTGATAGGTGTGCTTCTGCTTGCAATTCTTATGGTAATTGCCGTAATACTGCTCGGCTTCTTCGCTAAGCGTGATGCGGGGAAATCAAATAATAACTACAGTATGTATTTCAGTTCTGCAATCTCTGACAATATCGAAACCGTTCAGAATGAAAGCCGGAACGAAACTCTTGAGAGCGAAAGCGGTAATGTGGATAAGCAGATGCCACAGCTTGTAGGCAAGGAGTATTCAAAGATAAAAGAAAACGGCGAACTTAACGGAATTACAGTTTCTCCTGTTTACGAATACAGTGAAAGTCATGCAAAAGGCATTATCTTTGAACAGTCGGTAAAAGAAGGCGAATGGATTAACAGCAAAAGCCCGATAAAAATTAAAGTCAGTCTTGGAAGCTCTTATATAAAAGTTCCGGATTACACCGACAAGACACATGATGAATATTTGCAGGAACTTGATGCACTCGGCATAAAGTATGAGGAAATTCCCGAAGTAAATTATTATTATTATACCGGTTATGTTACCAGAACAAGCATAGAGCCGGGAGAAGTTATAAATGTAAAGAACGGCGATGTTTTGGTTGTTTACTACGCAAATAACGACTGGAGTAATAACAATAATTGGAATAACAATACGGTTGCCGAAACTACAACTCAACAGCAATGGACAACAACACAACAACCTGCTACGGAATATACTGCTCCACCTGTAACCGACCTTCCGATAACTGACCCTCCGGTAACTGATGCACCGATTACCGACCCACCAATAACTGACCCTCCGTATACTGACCCACCTTACACAGACCCTCCGGTTACTGACCCACCTGCACCTGAACCGGATATAAATCAAAATAACGAAAACACTTAATTTTTTTAGTTTCGGGGGGTTACTTACTGCAATGAACGAGCGACCCCCAAAGTTTTTGGTAAATAAAAACAAAATATTTAATGTTTTTGTTTAAAATAACCCCTTTTGATTCAAATTAAAAAACCC
>URWK01000175.1 GCA_900551505.1 uncultured Ruminococcus sp.
AAATATTCTTTTTTATTTTTTTTTTTTTTAATATTTAAATAAATTCTATTTTTTTGTTTATATTTATATATATTTGGGGGGGGGGGTGGTGTTGTTCCCCCCCCCCCCCCCCCCCCCCCCGAAATCTTTCCCGAAGCGGTTTTTTACGAGATAGCAAGTGTTTTCCCGTCACTGAGAAAAGTTTTAGTTCCGTCAACGGTAAGAAATGTTTCAATGTTCCTGTCACTCAGGGCTTTTAACAGTTCTTCATCTGCCGGTTCACTGTCTGAACAAGTTACCACAACATATTCAGGTGAAACCCTGTCAAGCAATTCATCTGTAGTCGAAAGATAATGTCCGTGATACGGGAATTTCAAAAAAGTATGCTGAATGTCGTCTGCCATATCCAAAATTTCCTGTTGTCTTGCTTCTTCCGCATCTCCCATGAACAGAAATGAATTTTCTCCGTGAACGATACTTGCGACTATAGAAAAATCATTTTCTTCATCTTTTCCGTAATCATCCTTTTCGGCAGGGTAAAGATTTACGGTAACATCGTCAAGTGTAAGTGTCATTTCATCGTCAAGTGTAACCGGCGTTATACCCTGTTCATTCATTGCCTCAACATACTTGTCATATTCTTTGCCGGACTTTTCGTAATCCGGCTGAATGACATTCTTTACTTCAACGTTCTTTATAAGCTTTGAAGCACCGCCAACATGGTCCTGGTCGAAGTGCGTAATGAGCAGGTAATCAATTGTGCTTTTTCCCTGCTCTTCAAGCAGATTAACAATTTTCTTGCCGTCCGTGCTTTCGCCCGTGTCAATTACCATAGTAGTATTTTCTGTGGACAATATAAAAGCATCTGCTTTTCCGACTTTCATACAAGTTACCGTAAAGTTTCCCGTTACCTCTCTGGAATCAGGTCGGATTGTATCTGCGGTTTTCTCTGCACAACCGCAGAATCCCATGCACACACAAACGGCAGTTACAAGGCTTAATAATTTTGTTTTTCCCATAGCAATTTTTCTCCGTTTCTAAGTTATATTATTCTTTACTGCAAAAACGGCGAGTTGGGTTCTGTCTTTTAATTGTAGCTTTTCGAGCATCTTTGAAATATGGTTTCTTACAGTGCCTTCCGCAAGGAACAACTTTTTAGCGATTTCCCTGTTGTCCAGTCCTGCCGCAAGGCACACAAGAATCTGCCTTTCACGCTCTGTAAGTTCAAAATCCGCAGGTTCAGGCTGTAAAAATTTCTTCTGTATGTGGTTATATACATTGCCTCCGAAAATATTTATTACAACGCATACACATTTCACAGACTGAATAATTTTTTCATCTTCCATTTCCTTTAAAATATATCCGTCAGCCCCGCTTGAAAGGGCTTTGGAGATAGTTTCATTATCGTCAAAAGTAGTAAGTATAAGAACTTTTATATCGGGGAAGTCCTGTTTAATCTTTCTCGTGCCGTATTCTCCGTCAAATTCGGGCATTCTCATATCCATAAGAACTACATCAGGTTTGTAGAGCTGACACATAATATATGCTTCTTCGCCGTCCGAAGCAGTCGCAACGACTTCGATATCGCTGTCCTGCGAAAGGATAGCTTCCAGTCCCTGCCGCAAAATTCTTATATCATCAGCAATAAGCACCTTTATCATAAAATTTCTCCTGTTTCATCGGTTGTTTGTTTAATAGGTATTTTTATTATTGTGTTAAATCCGTTGTCCTTACTTGATGCAAAATTAACTGTACCGCCTATATTCTTAATACGTTCTTCTATTCCCGAAAGCCCGTTTCCGTAATTTATTTTTTCACAACCTTTGCCGTTATCGAAAATATACATTTCAACGCCTGTTCCGAGGAATTTGAGAATAATGTCCATTCGCTCCGCACCTGAATATTTCAGACAATTCGTTATCGTTTCCCTGCAACTTTCATATATCGCATTCCCCGCAAAGCTGTATTCGGGCTTTTCTTCTCCCTGTATACAGAGGTCAATTTCAATCTCCTTTACCATCTCCACCAGTTTCTGAAGTTCCGTGGTAATCTTTATAGTATTGCTGTTCTTGATGTTGTTAATGGAAACTCTGAGTTCTGAAATTCCGTTGAGAGATAAAGAAGCCGTTTCAGAAACATATTTTTTCAGTTTACCGATATGTTCAAGTCTTTCGTCATTATCAATATCGGGATTTGTGAATTTTCTGATTTCGAGTTCCGAAAGACGTGAAAGTGAGCTAATCATTGTAAGGGTATGTCCGATTGTGTCATGAACTTCCTGGGCGATGCGGTTTCTCTCTTTCTCTATCGCAAGTTTTTGATTTACTACAGACAATTGTTTTGTCCTTTCGATGTATTCGTGATATTCCGTTATGTCAGAGATAATAAAAGCTCTGACATTTTCGGAACGGTTTTTGAAATACTCGTATTGTTTCATACTGAAAATCCTGCCGTCAAAGTATATTTCATTGTCTTTAAGCCCGTCACTTATTATGCTGTAGAAATCATCAATACTTGTACCGGTTCTGATGTGAAAACATTTTTTCATCATGCCGTTTATGTAAGTTACCATTCCGCTCTTGTCGCAAATCATTACGCCCTCCCCTATGTTGTCGAATATCTTTTCAAAAGCGGTCTGATTTACATTCAGAAAACCGAATCTGTAAGTTGACAAAAGTATGCAGATACTCGAAACGGAGAACGAAAGCGGTGTTACATCGAATTTAGCTGAAATCACATGGGAAAGATACAGCAGATTCAGGCAAAGAGGTATGAAAACCGCCGAAGCTATCAATGCTCCCTGACTCTTTGCATATTTTGTATCGTTTTCGGTCTTGCGGTATATGCAGAAGATTCCGCTTAACATACATATATATATGTATACTATGTTCGTGTAGAAGAAGAAATTTCTTTCCACATTGCCGAACTCGAAAACCTTGTAATAAAGGTGGTGGAAATCATTCGTCAGAAATATCATATAATGAATAACTGATACTGTGAACATTCCTGCGATAAAAGCTTTTTTCGGTTTCTTGCCACTGTAATAAAGCGAGAATAACAGCCACACCGACCCGATAAAGCATATTCCCAAATTACCCATGGCATATGCCAGAAATTGTTGATGGCAATTGACAACCTCCAGTTGAATACACTGTGCAAATAACCATATTACAATAATGAACTGACAAAAAATAAATGAAAATGTAATTCTGTTTCTCTCTGCTCTCATTACAAGCCATGAAATACTTACACCCATACTGAGAATTGAGAAGATATATACAATTGAAAATATTACCGTCATGAATTCCTCCTGTCACTGAAATTATACCACAAACAAAATTCTCTTTCAAGGATAATTCCGTGCTTAACATATGAAAAAGACGGGTAATAATTTTCTCTGAACAGGAATATTAATTTATATATAACTTTAGTTGTTTTAGTATGTTAGATTTTTACAATAGCCATTCTA
>URWK01000176.1 GCA_900551505.1 uncultured Ruminococcus sp.
AGCTTTCAGCTACTATATTGACAGCAATTCGGAAACTGACGGTGTAATAACCGTTGACGGCGACAATCAACACAGTGTACATGATATTATGTTGTGTGAAAAGGCTATGGAGGAAAAGCCCGACAATATTATTCTCGGTTGCCGTGACTTCAATCAGCCGAATGTTCCGCCGAAAAGCAAAATCGGAAACAAGATGACTTCTTTCGTATTCAAGACTCTCTGCGGTCTTGATATTTCCGATACTCAGACCGGTTTAAGGGCTATTCCGAAACAGTATCTTCCCGACTTCCTCGAAATCTACGGGGAACGTTTCGAGTATGAAACAAATATGCTTCTGGAAATGAAACAGAAAGATATACCGTTTACAGAAGTAAAAATTGACACAATCTACATTGAAGAAAATTCAGGCACACACTTCCACCCTATAAGGGATTCTTTCAAAATCTATACGGTAATTCTCAAATTCTTTATCAGTTCAATAATTTCCTCACTCATAGACCTTGGCGGATTCTCTCTTTTAAGTGCCTTTGTATTCAAAAGTAACATCAAACTCAATATATTTGTTTCTACGGTCGGAGCAAGAATTATTTCTTCACTGTTCAACTACTCCATGAACAAGAACGCCGTTTTCAGACATAAGGGGTCTGTAGGCAAAACAATGCTCAGATATTACATACTTTGTGTTGTGCAAATGTTTGTATCTTTCGGGCTTGTGTTCGTTCTCTCGAAGGTTTTCCGTGCCGAAGGACTCTGGAAAACTTTAATCAAGGCTGTTGTCGATACCTGCATTTTCTTCATGAGTTTCAGAATTCAGCAAAACTGGGTATTCAAAAAGAACCAAAATAAATTGAAAGGATAAAAAATATATATGGAACAAAGAGATTATTGGAATACTGATGTCGAAATTCCCGTAAGTGTCCCTATTCGCAGAATGAGTAAAAAAGAACTTCGCAGAAAAAAAAGAAAAATCTATATCGGACGTGTAATTCTTTGCCTGCTCACATTTGTTTTGCTTGTACTCGCCGCACTTCTCGGAATTTCCGCTACAATCAACTATGGACCTTCAGAGTCCGCAAGGGATTTGTTTGTCATGACGGTAATGGAAACTTCAGCGGCTAAACCTCTTGCAACGCTGTTTTTCTCAGACGAAGAAATTCAGAAAATCACTCAGGCAAACACCTATGTTGCCCCAAAGGAAATCACAAATACAGACCTTATCGAAATTCCCGATGCAAGTAATACAGATGAAGAATTTGACATAAACAAGATTGAAGTATTCGATGTTACCGGTGCTACTTACAAGGGAAAAATGATGGTTGTAAATGACCCGTCAAGAGTTATTGTAGGTACTTCCGGAACTTACGGAAGCAGTTATGCCGGCAAGACTGTTCAGGACATGATTATCGAAAACGGCGGTATTGCGGGAACTAACGGCGGAGGCTTTGAAGATGCAAACGGTGTCGGAAACGGCGGAACTCCTCTCGGAATAGTAATTGCAGGCGGACAGCTTAAATGGGGCAGTACCACGAAAACATATGAAGTAATCGGATTTGACAGCAATAACAAGCTTGTGGTCGGAAATATGACAGGTCAGGAAGCTCTTGACATGGGCGTGCGTGATGCTATTTCATTCGGCCCGATACTTATAGTCAACGGCGAACCCACGGAAGTTACAGGTTCAGGCGGTGGACTTAACCCGAGAACTGCCATAGGTCAGAGGGCTGACGGTGCGGTTCTTCTGCTTGTAATTGACGGCAGACAGGCTAACAGCCTTGGGGCAAACTACGGCGACCTTATCAATGTAATGACTGAATACGGTGCAGTTAATGCCGCAAACCTTGACGGCGGTTCTTCCTCACTGCTTGTATACAATAATGAAGTTATTTCTACCTGTGCATCTCTCTACGGCCCTCGTAAAATGCCTACCTGCATAGTTGTAAAAGATGTACAGTCTGATGAAAGTGAAGGTGGACAAGTTGAGTAAAGTTAAAAAGAAAAAAAAGCCCGTATTCCTTATTCTGTATCTCAGTTTCGTAATCCTGTTTATTATTGCCCTTATAACCTGCTGTATAACATTGCGTTTCGTTCTCAAGGACTATGAAGACAGTATGCCTAAATATGTAATGCAGACTGTTGCCGACAAGATTTCAGGCGGTGACTATTCCGATATTGTGAACTTCTCTGCCGGAACTCTTTCACCTTTTGAAACTCAGCAGAACTTTGAAAATGCTATCAGTCAGAAACTTTCGGCTGGTGAAATTTCTTTCGGTAAGAAAGCAGGCGAATATACAGACACAAACCCTGTTTATCTGCTCCTTGCAGGTGAAGAACAGATTGCCACGGTAAAGCTTAAACAGCAACCTCAGAAAAGCAAATACGGCTTTTCACTGTGGGAACTTGAGAATATCTCCCCTGTTCAGACCGAAACCACTTCATACAAGATTACCGCTCCCAATGGAAGCACGGTAACGGTAAACGGTGTTACACTCGGTCAGGAACAAATTACCCAAAGCGATATTGCAGTCGATGCACTTGTTGAAATTCCTGAAGAAATACTTCCCGAAAAGCCTGTGCTTGTAGAATATACCATTGACGGACTCCTTGCCGTGCCTGTAGTTTCCGCTACCGATTCGGCAGGCAATATATGTGATATAACCGAAACCGATGAAACTTCTTTCAAGGTTGGTTTCGGCAACAACAAGGAACTTGAGGAAGAACTCGGAGATTTCATTGTTGAATGTGCAAAGGACTATTCGCTTTATATGTCAAATGATAAAGGTTTCTGGAATATCTCAAAAAATATTTCTTCCGATGTTCCTCTCTATGACAACCTCAGACAGACACCGACTTTCTTTTATGCCGACCATGCAAGCACCGAATTTGACAATCTCACAACTTCGGATTTCTGCGTATATTCTGAAAGCTGTGTTTCATATGATGTCAAATTCGACTATGTGATAAATATGTACAACGGTACTCAGCACGATTTCCCGACACATCTCACAATGGTAATGATTTATGACAATGATTATGACACATGGGTAGTAGGAAGTATTCTTACTCACGCTGTTGAAGATACTGACGATAATAATACAAATTCAACCACTGATGACGATAATACCGACAATACCACTGACCCGACAGAATAATATTAAAAAGGGGAAAAGAATATTGAACGTAAGAGATTTTTTAAGAGAAAACAATATCCTGCTCTTTGACGGAGCTATGGGAACATACTTTAACGAACTCACAGAAGTTTCAGGTAAATGTGAACTTGCAAACCTTACAAACCCTCAAATTATAAAGGACATTCATACGGCTTACATAGACGCAGGTTGTAACGCCATCAAGACAAACACTTTTTCCGCAAATACCATTTCTCTTGAATGTGAC
>URWK01000177.1 GCA_900551505.1 uncultured Ruminococcus sp.
TTTCCCTTGTCCAGATCATAGCCTGCAAAGCTGACGCAGAAAGTCATGGCATCTCTTGCAATATCTGTCCGCTCCGCATCTGTATCATGGGTATGGATAGGATCCATGCCGCAGACTGCATCCGGCAATTTTTCCCGGATTACCCGGTGTTCCTGACGGAATGCAATCATATATTTGAAAAATTCAAATACATCCTTATGCTTTTCTTTTCTTGTCCAGTCAAGCCATGAGATAATGTTGTCCTGACAGTAAGCGTTGTTGTTGCCGAACTGAGTGTTGCAAAATTCATCACCTGCAAGGAAAAGAGCAGGTCCCTGACTGCACATAAGGGTTGCAAAAGCATTTTTTACCATTTTGATACGCAGTTTGTTGATATTGTAATCGTTTGTATCACCCTCGGCGCCGCAGTTCCAGCTGTTGTTGTCATTAGCACCGTCAGTATTGTTCCAGCCGTTTTCGAGATTGTGTTTTTCGTTGTATGAATACATATCGTAAAGCGTAAATCCGTCATGACAGGTAAGAAAGTTTACCGACGCATTGTAGCCTCTGTAGGTAGGGTCATACAAATCTCTTGAGCCGGTAATTCTCTGAGCCGCATCCCATGCAAGATGGCTGTCGCCTTTAAGAAATTTTCTGAGGTCGTCACGGTATCTTCCGTTCCATTCAGCCCATCTGTTCCATGACGGGAAACTGCCAACCTGATAAAGTCCGCCTGCGTCCCACGCTTCTGCAATGAGTTTTACATTTCCAAGAAGCGGGTCAAATGCAAGGCTTTCAAGTAACGGAGGCTTTTTCATCGGCGAACCGTCTTCATTTCGGCCGAGGATACTCGCAAGGTCAAATCTGAATCCGTCAACCCTGTATTCAGTAACCCAGTAACGCAGACAATCTCTAATCATCTGCTGAACAATCGGGTGGTTACAGTTAAGAGTATTTCCGCAACCGCTGAAATTATAATAATTTCCGTCAGGTGTAAGCATATAGTAAATATTGTTATCAAAGCCCTTAAATGAGAATATAGAACCGTTTTCGTCACCTTCGGCAGTGTGATTGAAAACAACGTCAAGGATTACTTCCATACCGTTCTCGTGAAGTGTCTTGATAAGGGTTTTGAGTTCAGAACCTTCTCTGTTGTATTCAAGCTGTGAAGTGTAGCTTGTGTTCGGAGCGAAGAAGCTTACCGGATTGTAGCCCCAGTAGTCAAGAAGCTTTTTGCCGTTTACGGTTCTTGGGTCACGCATTTCGTCAAATTCAAATATTGGCATAAGTTCAACAGCATTTACGCCAAGTTCCTGCAAATATGGAATTTTCTCAATAACGCCTGCGAAAGTTCCCTTGTTGTGAACGTATGAAGAATCGTGCTTTGTGAAACCTCTTACATGAAGTTCATAGATGATAAGGTCTTTCATGGGAATGAAAGGCGGGTGGCTTGTACCCCAGTCGAAGTTAGAGCCTGAAACAACTCTTGCACGATAATTAAAACCTTGTGTAGGCTTTGACCCCCAAACGCTTTGACCGGTAACGGCTTTTGCGTAAGGGTCGAGAAGGTAACGTTTTTTGTCGAACAACAAACCTTTTTCGGGGTCGTATTTTCCGTCAACCCTATAGGCATATTCAAATTCCTTTATATTCAATCCGTAAACAATCATTGAATATACATTTCCGATTTTATATGATTCAGGAAACGGCAGAATTACATAAGGTTCTTTTTCTGCTCTTCTGAAAAGCACCAGTTCGCAGGCTGTCGCACCGTGTGAATGAACGGTAAAGTTCACACCTCCCGGAATTTCAGTAGCACCGTTTTCAAGATAAAGACCCGGACGGATTTTGAAACCGTTAAGTTCATCATGATGACGTGGAACAAGTTTGTTTTCCTTTATTTTCATAAGTTCATACATTTATGTGTATAACTCCTTTCATGGATATTCGATGTGGTGGCAAAAAAATATGTACTATAATAATTATATCATAAATAATATAGAAGCAAACGGAAGTTAATAAAAAGTTTACATTAAAAAACAAGTACTATCTGCACGCAAACGTGCAGATTAATTGTATTTTTCACGCATAGGCAGGAGAGAAATTTTTAAAATCAAAGGAGCTGAAAATTATGTTGATTAAGGCATATGGTAAAAATATTCCTACTACAGCCTTTTCAAACCGTTTTATTCAGGGAGAAGCTTTTACGGAAAGAATTTTCATAGAGCTTGAGAAAATGTACGGAGAGATGAACCTTGAAAACTATGATTTCAAGATTTACGGAAAAGACGCAAACGGCAATGAGATAACAACAGAACTTACAAAAGTGACTACACCGAATGCCATAACTCTTGCATGGGATGTTGATTCATTATTCACAGCCACAGCAGGCAAGATGGAAATCGAAATTAAGGGAACTTTCAATGATACCGAAAATAACAAGACAAGAATAATCAAATTCACAATGGGACAAATCACCATACTTCCGTCAATCGTTACCGAAACCACAGAAACAACGGACGATACAGAAACTTCAACTACATAATAAGAAAACGGGACACCCGAAAGTGTCCCGTTTTTGTTAATATCCGAGTTCTTCGCCGACAAAGATAACTTTTATTCTGCCCTTATGCCTCTGAAAGCCCGACACAAGATAATTACAACAGACTCTTGAATCGCAGTTACAACCATCAGTCATTTCAGGATTATCCTTTTTCAGTGAAATGCATTGCCCCGTAACAGAACAAGGCGTAGGACATGAAAGGCGGTTACAATTTGCAGGGGCGGAGAGTTCCTTTACACGCATAATTGCACTGTCGAGGTCTTTCACAATTTTGTTATAGCCGACAACCATTATAACGGACTTAGGGCCGAAAGCTATGCAAGCTATTCTGTTACAATTTCCGTCAACATTGTAGAGTTCTCCGTTTTCTGTGACAGCATTTGAACTGCAAAGATAGACATCGGAAGAAAATGACTTGATATAAAGTGCAGGAACTTCTTCCGGTGCAACTGCTGTTCTGTCAAGGTATGTAAATCTGCTGTCTGTACGGAGTTTCTGAGTAATGCCACATTCTTCAAGTGACATCGAACCGCCTGATGCTATTACATCATTTTCCTTGAGCAAGGTTTCAACAACTGCCCAGACATCTTCTTTTTTCCCGGCAAAGTATGTTTCAATATTATTTTTGTTGAGAGCCTTTGAGGTAAGTTCAATTTTCTTTTCGATTACGGATTTTAAATTGTTGTCCATAGTTTTCCTCCTGCTATTCATGTTAAATTTCCGATATTTTTTCTTGGGGGCGGGGGGGGGGGGGGGGGGGGGGGGGGGGGGGGGGGGGGGGGGGGCAGGGGCGCGGCGAAAGAACTAAAGGACGTAGATATTAAAAA
>URWK01000178.1 GCA_900551505.1 uncultured Ruminococcus sp.
GGTTATATTGTTTGGCTTTGGTGTTCCTTCTTTATTTTGTTTTTTTTTTTTTTTTTTTTTTTTTTCTTCTTCCCCCCCTCCCCCCCCCCCCCCCCCCCCCCCCCCCCACTCCTACCTTGCACTTTGCAGACTTACAGAATAAAACAGATTAAGCCACTGCAACCTTCATTGATAACCCTTTCGAGAGTTTCCTGCAACTTCATTCTCGCATCAAGGGGCATTTTCGCAAGCTTATTGTGCAAACCCTCATTTACAAGCTCATGCAAAGATTTTCCGAATATGTTCGACTGCCAAATCTTTTCAGGGTTTTCCTCGAAACCTCCCAGCAAGTACATTATTAATTCTTCACTCTGCTTCTCTGTTCCCACGATTGGAGAAACCGTTGTGTTTATATCGGCTTTCATAATGTGAAGTGACGGAGCTGATGCACGAAGCCTAACGCCGTACTTTCCGCCCTGCTTTATAATCTCCGGTTCTTCAAGCGAAAGTTCTTCCATAGTCGGCATAACAATTCCGTAACCCGTTGCCTCCACCTCATCAAGTGCCGGTTTTATCCTCATATATTCTTGTTTTATGCGGTTGAGTTCAAGCAGTAACGGCATAAGGTCATTTTCTCCGCTTATCTGTATTCCCGTCTCCTCTCCGAGTATCTTGTAAAACAAGGAGCTGTCAAGGTTTACGTCAAGAATAACACTGCCTTTCCCTAAGTCCATGTCTTCAATTCTGGTATTTCGGACAAATTCACAACTGCATATTCCCTCGGAGGCCTTTTCAATTTCCCTCATGCTTCCGATTCCCGCAGTACATTCACGGATAGTTGAAAAGACGTTTTCTTTAAGCCAGTGACCTTTTTCAAGGCTCGTAATCCAACGTGCCATTTTTATGTTAATCTCCCGAACCGGAAACGAAAAAAGTATCTGTTTCATGATTCCCTTAATATCTTCATCATTCAGGTCAAGGCAATTCACGGGAATGACAGGCACGGAATATTTTTCTTCCATCTCCCTGCAAAGCACTGCTACATCTTTGTTTGATGGTTCAACGCAGTTCATTATAATTACAAAGGGCTTATGTATGTCCTGCAATTCCTTTATAACTCTTTCTTCGCACTCTGCATATTCTTCTCTCGGAATATCTGAAATACTTCCGTCAGTAGTCACCACAAGCCCTATTGTTGAATGTTCCGTAATTACTTTCTGTGTACCGATTTCAGCAGCCATATTGAACGGGATTTCTTCTTCAAACCACGGTGTCATAACCATTCTCGGCTGTTCATTCTCGATATACCCCAAAGCACTCGGCACAATATACCCTACGCAATCAATCATCCTCACATCGAATACCGCATTTCCGCTCAGGTTTACTTCTACGGCTTCTTCCGGAATAAATTTCGGTTCTGTAGTCATTATTGTCTTGCCTGCTGAAGACTGCGGCAATTCGTCTACTGCTCTTTCACGCTTGAAGTCGCTTGAGATATTCGGAATAACAAGTGTTTCCATAAACTTTTTTATGAAAGTTGACTTTCCGGTTCTCACAGGGCCTACAACACCTATGTAAATATCGCCGTCTGTCCTTCTGGCTATATCTCCGTAAATGTCCGCCTGCATTATATCGCTCTTAATCATTGTTTTCCTCCTCAGACCATCGGAATAAGTATCATACCGTTTCGGGTAAGCTTATCTTCCATAAGCTCGTTTTCCTCCATGATTGCGGTAACTGAAGTACCGTACCTCTTTGCAATTTCCCATATATCTTCGTTTTCTCTGCCAAAGTAAAGTTTAAGTGCATAATCATTGTTTTCGGGGCTTTTAGCAGTTTCATCAACGGTGATTTCTGTAATTGCATCTGTAACCGAAGCTGTAAACAGGTTTGCGGAAATTTTAAGCTCAGCCCTTACCGAAACACTGTCAGATGATGAAAGCGTATAAGAACAATCCGTTATGGACACTGACGGTTCAATTACACTTTCCTCCGTAATTGACGGAACGGATATCGTATGTTCAAAGGCTTCTTCTTTTTCAAGCAGTATCGGGGTATTTTCGGTGTTTCTGCCGACCACACAACATTTTAACATACCGCTGACAATAACTTTCTTGCTCTCCGCATCGCAAACGCAATTTATATTTGAAACCGTTGCCCATGCATCAGAAACACATTCTATCGCTCCGTCTGTATAAGGCACATTCGGTGAAACTCTGCATTGTTCGGTAATCTTAACAGGCATCTGGTCAACCCTTATTCCCGAAACCGCAAAAGATGACGGGTAACGGGTAGAATAAACATCGGTCACTATCTCAATCATCGAAGTTCTGACAGCCGTACAACAGATATTTACCGAAACGTCACAACGCAATTTACCTGAATTATTTGAAGTGATTTCAAGGGTTGCAACAGAATTTTCAATCTCACATTCAAAATCTTCATTAATTCCGTCCATGTCGATAATCTGGCTGTAGGGCAATGAAAAACGTGTTATTTCGGGGTTTCCGCTTTCGGTCGCATAGAGTACCGAAAAGTTTATGTCGCCCTTTGAAACAAGCTTATTGGCAATAACTTTCTTCTCTCCGCAAATCACTTCCGCATCTGAACGGATAATATTCTTAACCGGTGGCTGTGCCGTGTTCATCTCAACTTCTTCACTTATTTCAAGCTGTTTTTCTGCATAGAGGCGTTTAGACACACAAGTCATAGTTTGTTTTTTCCTCTGCATACCCATTCCGAATACATCACAAATTACTTCTTGTTTCTGTTCACAAAAAGCCTTTATTCTGATTGAAACCGCTCCCCTTAAATCAAGTCTTCGCTGATTTACCGCTCTGCAATTCACATAGTCAAGCCGTGGCACAAGTTTAACTCTTACATTTTCACCGCTACAAGAAAATTCCGCCGTCTTTGAAAAACTCAATTTCTGGTGTATCGTTTGTATCTCCGAAGAATTTTCGCTGAAATACCAGATGGAGATTTCCGCCTGCATTTCGTAAATTACTCTGTCATTGCTTACTGTCCTTGAAACTATGCGTGGAACAACCTGGGCTTTCAGAACCTTGAAAATATCGCCGTAGTAATCGGGAAGTATATAGTCAAGCTCTATGCTTTGCTCCTGAAATCCGTCAAAAATTATTTCATTGGTTGATATGAGTTCTCTGTTGACTTTCAAATCATTCATAATTTGTCCTCCTTTGTTGCTTTGTAAAATCATCTATGGAACATTCTATTCAGCAAAAAGGCAGGATATTCATAAGCCGGTCAAAAAAACGGACGTACTTCTGTAAACGGGAACAGGGGGGGGGGGGGGGGGGGGGGGGGGGGGGGGGGGGGGGGGGGGGGGGGGGGG
>URWK01000179.1 GCA_900551505.1 uncultured Ruminococcus sp.
CAAGGTTATTGAAATACTCAGAATTGCTAATGAAAAATCACTTGTGCTTATAGATGAACTCGGTTCAGGGACAGACCCGGTTGAAGGCTCGGCACTTGCGGTTGCGGTTCTCGAAAAACTTAAATCCGAAAACGCAAAGATAATGGTTACAACACATTATCAGGAACTTAAACTTTATGCGGTTGAGCAGGACGGCGTGCAGAATGCTTCATGCGAATTTGATATTGAAACATTGAAGCCAACATATAAATTAATTGTTGGTTCACCCGGTAAGTCAAATGCTTTTGCGATTTCATCACTGCTCGGAATGCCTTCAGATGTCATTGAACACGCCAAGAGCCTTGTGGACTCGCAGAATACGAGATTTGAGCAGGCTGTTGAGGAACTCGACAAATCGAGAGCGGAACTTGACAAGCAGAACGAAGAAGTCAGAAGACTTAAAAACGAAATCGCCGAAAAGGAAAAAACTTTGCGTTTACAGCTTGACGAATTGCAGAAAAACAAAGCAGACGAACTTGAGCGTGCAAGAATTCAGGCAATGCGTATTATAGAAGAAACAAAATCTCAGTCAAATCAGCTTATAGATGAGCTGGAAAAGCTTAAAAAGGAAAAGGACAGACAGGACTTTTCAACAAGCGTTACCGGTATGAGGTCAAGAAGTAAACGTGCATTCAATAAAATGTACGATACCGCAAACCCGATTTCAGAAGATGACAGAAATGCAGGTTACGTTCTTCCGAGAGAGCTTAAAGCAGGCGACAAAGTATACCTTGTCGACCTCGACAAGAACGGAATAGTTACAAAGGAATCAGATGATAACGGAAATATTTTCGTTCAGGTGGGAATTATGAAGATGAAAATTTCCATCACGAGAGTAAGGCTTATCGAAAATGAAAATGTAACTTATCAGGGAAAACCTGTTCCAAAACAGAAAAAACAACGCCCGTTGCCAAGACAAAAAAGTGGCATAGAAAGCAGAGTTACCAGAAAGGCAGAAACAGAACTTGACATAAGAGGTTGTTCCGCAAATGAGGGAATAATGGAAGTTGACAGGTTCATAAACAATGCGGTACTATGTGGAATGGGAATAGTTACTATAATTCACGGCAGAGGTACAGGCATTCTTAGAAAGGCTGTTCACCAGCGACTTAAACAGTTGTCCGTTGTCAAGTCGTTCAGACTTGGGGTATACGGCGAGGGTGAAGACGGCGTAACGGTAGTTGAGCTTAACTGATAATTTAAATGGGGGCGACCGCCTGCGAAGCAGGTGGTCGCCCCCATATTTTTATTAAGTTTGAAAATTAAACGGGAAGGAGGTACTTTTTACAACACTGTTCATATTGCCTGTTAAATTCCTCACCTTTTATGTGATTGAGATATTCATGAGCTTCAAAGTTGTCGCCCTGAATAAGATATATTGCAATGTTTGAACAATGGTCTGCCACTCTTTCATAATTCGTGAGCAGGTCAGAGAAAATAAATCCGAGTTCGATAGTGCATTTACCTTCCTGTAATCTGCGTATGTGACGTGATTTAAGTTCATTTCGGAGATTGTCAACGACTTCTTCGATAGGTTCAACTTTTTTAGCTGTTTCGGCATCGTCATTTTCAAATGCGGAAATAGTTACGGAAACAATATCGGTCAATGCAGAGCCTATAATATCCATTTCTGATTTAGCCTTTTCGGAAAAGCTTATTTTCTTTTCGTACATTTCTTTAGCGGTTTCCATGATATTCAATGAGTGGTCGGAAATTCTTTCAAGGTCGCCGATAACGTGCAGAAGTTTTGCAATTTCGTTACTGTCCGTGTCAGAAAGACTTTTTGAAGAAAGCTTCACAAGGTAATTTCCAAGTTTGTCTTCATAAGTGTCCGCAAGATTTTCATTCTGTACAATTTCGGAAGCTTCCTTTTCGCTGTATTCGTTGACTTGTTTCAAAGCGAGCATAAAATTATGTTTTACAAGCTCTGACATCTTTATTGTGAGTGAACGGCACTGCTCAACGGCAAATGACGGACTTGAAAGAAATCTGTCATCGAGAAGCTGAAATTCCTGTTCTTTTTCAATGTCTTCCGCACTGTCCTTGATTGAAAGATATGCGAGTTTTTCAAGCTGTTTAGTGAAAGGAAGCAGTATTGAAGTTGTGACAAGGTTGAAAATGGTATGTACAATTGCGATTTTTGTTGAGTCAACAGCATCATTTATAAATGCGAATTTGAATATTGCATTGAGAATATAAAAAGCTGTTAAACAAACTACAGTGCCGATAATATTGAAGTAGAGGTGAACAAGTGCGGTACGTCTTGCGTTTTTATTTGTTCCTACGCTGGAAATGAGAGCGGTTACACAAGTACCGATATTCTGTCCCATGATAATCGGAATTGCAGAGCCGAACTGAATTTGTCCCGTGGAAGAAAGAGCCTGAAGAATACCTACAGAAGCCGAGGAAGACTGAATTACTGCGGTGAGTAAAGCCCCAACAAGAACGCCAAGTACCGGATTGGAGAACATAAGCAGAATGTTTGTAAATTCCGGAACGTCTTTAAGCGGTTCAACTGCTCCGCTCATTGTTTCCATACCGAACATGAGAATTGCAAAGCCTAAGAAGATTTCCCCAAGGTTTTTCTTTGAATCCTTTTTGCTGAACATGATGAAAGCAATGCCTATTACTGCAAGTATAGGAGAGAATGAACTTGGGTTAAGCATCTTCACAAAGAAACTGTCGCCTTCAATATTCCCAAGGCTTAAAATCCATGAAGTAGCAGTTGTTCCGATATTCGCTCCCATGATAATGCTGATTGCCTGCGAGAGTTTCATAATTCCTGAGTTTACGAACCCGACAACCATTACAGTTGTTGCGGAAGATGACTGAATAATAGCCGTTACGCCTGCTCCGAGCAAAACACCTTTCAGACGGTTTGAAGTCAGTTTCTCGAGAATACGCTCAAGTTTTCCGCCCGAAAGTCTTTCAAGCCCGTTGCCCATTACGGACATTCCGTACAGGAACAGGGCAAGCCCCCCAAGCAGAGTAAGCACTGAAAAAATATTCATAAAATAACCCCTTTGTTTTTTACGTTTGCTATATTATATTTTTGATTGTAATTATAATTTTGCAAAGTAAAAAGAGAGGGATATAACCGTAAAATCTGTGTAAAATAATTTACATGGAGTTTGGAGCAACGGATAAGTATCTTGGGGCGGCCCCCCCGGAAAAGCGGGGGGGGCGCCCCATTTGCCCCCCCCCCCCCGGGAAAAATTTTTTTGTGGGGGGGGGGTTGGGCGCGCGGGCGGCACCGGGGGGGC
>URWK01000180.1 GCA_900551505.1 uncultured Ruminococcus sp.
CGGGGCAACTTGCGAAGCAAGTTGCCCCGCCCCGAAACAATCTTCACATACTATCTATTTCATTAAGCAAAGCACTGATAATTTCATTCTCGGCAACTTTCTTAACGATTTCCCCTTTCCTGAAGATAACACCGCAACCGTCACCGCCTGCAACTCCTATATCGGCTTCCTTGCCCTCGCCTATGCCGTTGACAACACAACCCATAACCGCTACAGTCAAATCCTTTTCCGCATAAGCCTTGTTTGTGTTAATGGCACTTTCGACTTCTTTGGCAAGTCCTACAAGGTCTATTCGTGTTCTTCCGCAAGTAGGACAGGCAACAATTCTTATACCCCTTCTCAGCCCAAGAGCTTTCAGAATGTCAATTCCCGCATAAATTTCTTTCACAGGGTCATCGGTCAGGGAAACTCTTATTGTTTCGCCGATTCCGTCCGCAAGCAATGAGCCTATTCCGACAGCAGACTTGATAAGTCCCATTCTCTCCGTACCTGCTTCCGTTACCCCAAGGTGCAAAGGATAATTTGTGGTTTCCGCCATAAGCCTGTAAGCCTTTATCATTCTCTTTACATCGGAAGATTTTATCGAAACAACAATATCATCAAAATCAAATCTGTTGAGCATCTCAATGTGTCGCATAGCACTTTTAACCATTGCTTCGGGAGTTGGAGAACCATATTCCGCCAGGATTTCTTTTTCGAGCGAGCCGGAATTTACGCCTATTCTTATAGGAATATTCCTGCTTCTGCAAGCATCTGCAACTTGCTTTACTCTGTCCATACTTCCGATATTTCCGGGATTAATTCTTACCTTGTCAATGCCAGCAGAAACCGCTTCCAATGCAAGCTTGTAGTCAAAGTGAATATCCGCCACAAGCGGAACAGAAATTTTTTCTTTTATTGCAGGAATAAGCTTTATCGCATTCATGTCAGGTATCGCAATTCTGATTATCTCACAACCTGCATCTTCAAGTTCTTTCGCCTGCTTCACGCTTCCCTCAATATCGTTTGAATTTACATTCAGCATGGATTGTATGTATATGTGCTTTCCGTCAAGCACACAATCCCCTACTTTTACCGATTTTACATTACGCATTAAAACAACCTCTTTTCTATAAGATTTATTTTCGGGTCGCCCCCGAAACCGAATTATACAACAAATTTAATATCCCGTTTCAGTTCCCGTACAGCGATAATACGAAAACTCAAACCAAACATTAAAGGGGGTAGTTAAACCCCCTGATTTTTAAGATTTAAAAAAGATTTCTGACATCGTTTATTGTGACAAGCAACATCATACACATCAATAAAGCAAGCCCTATGAAATGTATCATACCTTCTTTTTCGGGTGATATTTTTTTCTTGCGGATAGCTTCAATTACAAGAAATACAAATCTTCCGCCGTCAAGAGCAGGTAAAGGCAATAAATTGAATATGCCGACATTTACGGTTATGAAAGTCACAAGATTGAGCAGGTATTCTATTCCAAGACCTGATGCTTCACCGATTGCACCTACTATTCCGACCGGACCCGATAAGTCATGAAAGCCATATTTACCGCTTACAAGGTCAATCAGCGAAATCCAAATCATTCTTGCTGTAGTTACCAAATCCCTTGCCGAATAGCTGATTACACTGAAAAATGTCTTATTCTGCGGTTCAACGTAAAAGTCAAGTCGTCCTGTAGTTGCGGTATCTTCAAATACTACATTATTAAGGGTAATTTTTTCACCGTTTCTCTTTACTGTAACCGTAAAACTATTTTCGTCAGTAGTCTGAAGCTTATATGCAACGTCTGCGTCAGTGAAAACTGTCAGATTATTGATTTTTACTATTTTGTCGCCCTCTCTGAGTCCGCTTTCGTAACTGCTTGCCACAATTTCGCCACTGTCATTTTTATGGAACTGAGAAATTGTAGTTGTCGCAATCTTATCTGACATACAAGTTGTTATGAGAATCAGAATAAACCCGAGAATTATATTCATTATCGCACCTGCAACAACTACCGCCATTCGCTTAATAACGGGCTTGTTTCCGAATGCTCTGTTGTCTGAACTTGAAGTGTCTTCGCCTTCCATAGAGCAGTAACCGCCTATCGGAAGAACTCTGAGCGAATATTCCGTTTCGCCCCACTGTTTTTTGAAAATCGGAGGTCCCATGCCTATCGCAAATTGATTTACCTTTATTCCGCACAATTTCGCCACTGAGAAATGTCCGAACTCATGGATAGCGATTATTACGCCGAATACCAGAATTGAAATAAGGATTTTCATTCTGACCGCTCCTTTCTTTGTTCTTTTTATTTATTTTTTTCTATAAACTTTTCCGCAAATTCCCTGCCTGCCTTGTCAGCCTGCATAATTTCCTCATAAGTATCCGCATTCATCTGCTGTATCTCTGAAAATGCCGAACTTACGGTTTCGCCTATCATGTAGAAAGGAATTTTATTTTTAAGAAAGCTGTTTACAGCAACTTCATTTACCGCATTCACTATACACGGATAAGCTCCGCCTTTTTTCTCCGCTTCTATGCAAGTTTTCAGACAAAGGAATGTTTCTATATCAGGTTTGTCAAAGGTAAGCTTCCCTACTTCTGTAAGTGAAAGCGGTTTTACGTCCGTTTCAAGTCTGTCAGGATATGTCAGTGCATATTGAATAGGTATTCTCATATCAGGCGTTCCTAGCTGTGCGATAATGGAAAAGTCTTTAAATTCCACTGCCGAATGAACAATACTTTGGCGATGAACCACTATTTCAATATCAATGTCATCCCCGAAAAGCCTTTTTGCCTCGATATACTCAAGTCCCTTGTTCATAAGCGTTGCGGAATCAATAGTTACCTTGTTGCCCATTGACCAGTTAGGGTTGTTGAGGGCTTGGCTGAGAGTAACTGTTTTAAGTTCTTCACTTGTCTTGCCGAAAAACGCACCGCCCGAAGCTGTAAGAATAATCTTGCTGACCTGTTTTTTCTGATTACCTCTGAGACACTGTAAAATTGCGGAATGCTCACTGTCTACAGGCAGGATTTCAACATTATTTTTCTGTGCCGTTGCATTTACAAGCTTTCCGCCTGCCACCAAAGTTTCCTTGTTTGCGATGGCTACATTCTTTTTGGCGTTAATTGCCGTGAGAGTTGGGAGAAGCCCCACCATTCCGACTACTGAATTGAGAATTATATCGGCGTTTTCATCGCTTGCAGTTTCGCAAAGTCCGTCCATTCCGCTGACAATTTTAATATCAGTATCGGCAAGCCTTGCTTTAATGTCACTGTACCTGGAAGTA
>URWK01000181.1 GCA_900551505.1 uncultured Ruminococcus sp.
CACCTCCCTCGACCCCTCTCCCCCCCCTCCCCCCCCCCGCCCCCCCCCCCCCGCCCGCCGGCCCCCCCCCCCCCCCCCCGGAAAAAAAGAATTTCTCTTACTAACGAAAGGAATATTTATTTATGAATAACTCAAAAAGCAAATCTGCATTTGAAGAAGCTAAAAAATTTATTGCAGGCGGTGTAAATTCGCCGGTAAGAGCCTTCGCAAACGTAGGCACTACCCCAAGATTCATCGAAAGGGCAAAAGGTTCAAAAATCTATGACATTGACGGAAATGAATTTATAGATTATGTGGGTTCGTGGGGGCCTATGTTCCTCGGTCACGCTTATGACAAGGTGACAAAAGCCGTTCAGGAAACCGCTGAAAAAAGTTGTTCGTTCGGAGCTCCATGTGAAAAAGAAACCTTGCTTGCCGAGAAAATCTGTAATCTTGTCAAACCTGTGGAACTTGTAAGAATGGTCAATTCAGGCACTGAAGCCACTATGTCCGCCATACGCCTTGCAAGAGGTTATACAAACCGTGAAATTATCGTAAAATTTGAAGGCTGTTATCATGGTCATTCCGACAGCCTTTTAATCAAGGCAGGTTCAGGTGCTTTGACTTTCGGTACTCCAAGTTCGGCAGGTGTTCCGTCAGATTTTGCTAAATACACAATCACACTTCCCTATAATAACATCAATGCACTTGAAAAATGTTTCGCTGAATACGGTGACAGGATTGCAGGTGTAATTGTTGAAGCTGTTGCAGGAAATATGGGAGTTGTTCCCCCTGCTAAAAACTTTCTTGAAACAATCCGCAATCTTACAACACGTTACGGTTCTTTATTTATAGTAGATGAAGTTATGACCGGATTCAGACTTTCATTGTCTGGAGCTTGCGGACGTTTCAACCTTTCTCCTGATATTATCACTTTCGGGAAGATAATCGGTGGCGGACTTCCTGTAGGAGCTTACGGCGGAAAACGTGAAATTATGTCATGTGTTTCTCCGCTCGGAAAGGTTTATCAAGCCGGAACTCTTTCGGGTAATCCGCTTGCCATGTCCGCAGGTCTGGTAATGCTCAATGAATTGACTGAAAGACCTGAAATTTATAACCACGTTGAAAATATTTCCGCAAAACTTGAAGAAGGCATAAGATACTGTGCGGAAAAATACAACGTTACAGTACAGATAAACCGTGTAGGCTCAATGTTAAGTGTTTTCTTTACTGACAAGCCTGTTTACGATTTTTCAAGTGCTACGCTTTCAGACACTGATAAGTTTTCCGCCTGGTTCAATTCTATGCTCAGTCAGGGAATATACCTTGCACCGTCACAGTATGAAGCCGTTTTCGTTTCAGATGCCCATACTGACGAAGACATTGAAAAAACTATTGCTTGTGCGGAAAAAGCCATGTATGAGGTAAGTCGCTTATGATACAGATTTTCTGCGGTGACGGAAAGGGAAAAACTTCTTCCGCTGTCGGCTCTGCAATACGTTTTGCAGGGAGTGGCGGAAAGGTACTTGTTTTTCAGTTCCTGAAGGACAATACTTCAAGCGAAAGAAATATACTTGCAAAAACAGAAAATATAACGCTTATTGACGGAATGGAAAAAGTAAAATTCACTTTCAGTATGTCGGAAGCCGAAAAGCTTTCCGCACATAAATTTTACGATGACAAACTTGACTTTCTGTTTTCGGAAGCCGAAAATTACAGTATGATTGTCCTTGACGAAGTAATCGGAGCAGTAAACGCAAAGCTTGTTACTGAAACAAAACTTATTGATTACCTTGAAGAATATGGACAGTCTTTGGAGCTGATATTAACAGGCAGAAACCCGTCTGAAAAAATTCTTTCAATAGCTGATTACGTTTCTGAAATTCATGCCTTAAAGCACCCTTATTCTCTTGGCGTTTATGCTCGTAAAGGCATTGAATATTAAAAGGAGTTCTTTGATGTACAGACTGACAATAATAAGCGGTGGAAGCGGAAATCCCGATTATATTCTTCCTATAGCTGTAAAAAAAGCTCTGGAAGCTGATTATCTTATAGCCTCGTCACGTTTTTCAAAAATTATAAATCACTCTGCAATCTTTCCTTTTAAAAGCACTTCCGCTACACTTGAACTTATAAAAAACCTGCTGGAAAAAGGAAATGTTGCCGTAATCGTTTCGGGCGATGCCCTTATGTACAGCTTCCTGAATACAATAAAAAGAGAATTACCCGATATTAAAGCAGAAATTATCGCAGGCGTAGGCTCTCTGCAACTGCTCGGTGCGAAATTCGGTCAGACTATGGAAAATGCCGGGATACTAAGCGTTCACGGTCGTGACGTTTCCGAAAATACTGTAATTGATACAGTCAGAACACACAAAACGGTATTTTTTCTCTGTTCAGCAGAAAATAGCCCGTCATATCTCTGTAAAATTTTTCTGAAATACGGACTTGAAAATCTGTTTATAGGGGTCGGCTCAAATCTGACTTATGAAAATGAGATTACAGAAACTGGTTTCCCATATGAAATTTCAAAACGATCATATCCTCCGCTGACTGTAATGCTTGCCGTAAACCCTGATTACAAACCCTGTTACAGAAACGGTATAATTTGCGACAGTGACTTTTTCCGCAACAGTTCCCCTATGACAAAAGAGGAAGTAAGGGCGGTTGTGCTGTTGAAACTTAAACTTAATAGGAATTCTGTTTTCTGGGATTTGGGAGCAGGCACGGGAAGTATCTCCGTTGAAGCTTCGGGAATTTGCAGAAAAGTTTTTGCAGTCGAGAAGAATCAAACAGCGATTTCAGCTATTGAAGAAAACAAACGGCGTTTCAAATGTGAGAACCTCGAAATAATCCAAGGCGACATTGCCGAAAAAATTCATTCTCTGCCTGTTCCCGATGTTGTCTTTATAGGCGGCAGCAACGGAACTTTCATAGATATTATGGAATTTCTCATGACTATTGAAAAGCCTGTGCGAATTGTTATGACTGCCGTTACTCTTGAAACGCAATCTCTGGCTTTTCCCATAATGAAAAAACTTTTTAACTTTGAAGCCGTCCAGCTCAACATTTCTCATCTGAAACCTGTTGGAAAATATTCCGTTCTCAGCGGTGAAAACTCCGTTATGATTTTTTCGGGCTACACTAAAACTCCTGCCGAAAATTAATAGCTTGCAGATAGTGAGCCGGGGGGGGGGGGGGGGGGGGGGGGGGGGGGGGGGGGGGGGGGGGGGGGGGGCGGGGGGGGGGGAGAGGGAGAAAAAAAAAAAAAAAAAAAAAAAAAAATAAAAAAAAA
>URWK01000182.1 GCA_900551505.1 uncultured Ruminococcus sp.
GCTTAAAATATAAACAGACTTTTCGCCGTGACCGTAAGGTACTTTGTCATCAAAATTATATGTCGGAACAGTGACCCATTTACCGTCCTGCTTGACGTTCCTTGTGCCGGGAACATATGTGTTTACCTTGCAAACGTCATGTAACAGCGAAACAAGTGCAACGGATTCATCGGAATATCCGTTCATTCGGTAAAGCTTCTTACATCTTTCCCGGCTAATATAGTCTTTAAGACAATGATACACATTTAAGCTGTGTTCACAAAGCCCTCCGGGGTGTGAACCGTGGTAACGGGTACTGCACGGAGCAGTAAAAAAATCACTCTTGTCGGAAAGCAGATATTCAAGAAATCTGTCTGCACCGGGACGTGTGATATTCTCCTGATAGATTTTTATAAATTCTTCTTTCATATAAAAAATTCCTTCTGAAATTATTTAAATAACTATTACTATTAGTATATCATAAGAAATCACAAAATGCAAGCGAAAATTCACTTTAATTTGTGAACAAGATACAAATTGCGTAAAACTTAATAGAAAAAGTGTCAGAAGTTTATATAATTCAGTTGCGTAAGTTGTTTAATTGTAAACCAAGTTGACTAATAATAAAATATCAGGTAAAATAAAAACAAGGATTCGGCATAAACACGGTTTTTTCGCACTTGAAAAAGGTTAACAACAATGATATACTTATGTATTATCTGTTGAAGGCAAGGAGAAATCAAATGAAAAAATTTTCAGCGAAACATAAGAATATAATAATAGTGTTATCCGCACTGGCGGTAATCGGAATTATAATAATATTTCTATTTTATTACGGAATACTTTGGTTCAATATGCCATCCGAAAAAGAATATCCTGTAAGAGGCGTTGACGTTTCACATTATCAGAATGAAATAGATTGGGACGTTCTTGCATCACAGAATATTGACTTTGCGTTTATAAAGGCTACGGAGGGAAGTTCTCACAAGGACACTAAATTTCAGGTTAATTTTGAGAATGCAAGGAAAACTCATTTATATATAGGAGCATATCATTTTTTCAGTTTTGACAGTTCAGGAATTACCCAGGCAGAGAACTTTATTGACAGTGTGCCGATTTATGAAAATGCACTTCCGCCGGTAATAGACCTTGAGTATTACGGCGACAAGGCTTCAAATCCGCCGACAAAAGAGCATACAAGGGAAATACTTGATGATATGATAAAGGCATTGAAAACCTATTACGGAGTAACACCTATAATTTATACAACAAAAAGTTGTTACGAAAGATACCTTGCAGACGGTTATTACAGCGATATTCCCATCTGGATAAGAAACATAACATCTACACCGCAACTTGATGACGGAAAAGAATGGACATTCTGGCAATACTCAAACAGAAAAAGACTGAAGGGTTATGTTGCAGAGGAATATTTTATTGATATGAATGTGTTTAACGGTACAAAGGAAGAATTTATGCAGGAATTTAACCTGACATGAGTTTAAAGTGCAGAACATTTGATATGTGGAGAGTAATATTTATGAACAACAAAACAGATATAAAAAAAATACTGGCAGTTGCAACAGCCGGACTTATGATTTTTACAGCCGGTTGCAGTAACGGAGAAAAGCCGGATATTATAGGAATGGTAAAAGACTTTGTGATGGGGAACAATAAGGAAGATGATGGTTCGGGTTATCTTTTCCGTTGCAGTATAGAGGGAAATCCTCAGAACCTTGACCCACAGCTTGCACAAGATAAATCTTCCTTAACCGTAATTGCGAATATGTTTTCGGGGCTTATGCGATACAATGAGCAGGGACAGCTTGAAAAGGCGTGTGCAAAGGATTATACCATTTCAGACGATAAACTGACATATACGTTCACACTTAGAGATGACTGTTATTGGTATCTTCCGGACGGAACTTCGGAAAAGGTTACGGCAAATGACTTTGTATTTGCATTTCAGAGAATTTTTAATCCCCAGACACATTCACCTTATACAGACACGTTCGACTGCATAAAGAATGCGAGGTTTATAACAGCGGGGAAAGCGGATTATACGGAACTCGGAGTACACGCAGAGGGCGACAACAAAGTTGTTTTTGAACTGCAACAGCCTTGTTCTGTATTTCTGAATCTGCTTACGGAAACTTCGGCAGTACCTTGTAACAAGAAATTCTTCGAGAGTACTAAAGCAAGATACGGGCTTGAAGAAGGAACGGTAATTTCAAACGGAGATTTCTATATAAAACAGTGGTTCTATGATGAATACGGCAAGGACAATTTCATTATAATGCGAAGAAATCCTAAAAATGCAGAAACGAAAAAAATTTATCCGTAAAGTATAAATCTTTTCATAGAAAAACCCGGAACCGGCATAACAGAAAAATTCAAAGATGACGGTATAGATTGCTTTTATGCTAATTATGCAGAGAAAAAAGAACTTATGAAAAAAGAGTGCAATGTAAAGGAGTATGAAGCGGAAACACTTGGGATAATCTTTAATCAGCAGGACGAAATATTTTCAAATGAGAATATCAGAAAAGCACTTGCCTTATCGGTGGAAAGGTCAGGTTATGCGGATGAACTTTCAGAAGATTTGACGGTTGCATACGGAATAGTGCCGCCTTATTTCCGACTGGGGAATGACAGTTACAGAAATCTTGTTCCGGAAACGGAGATTTCACATTGTGACAAAACTCAGGCTCAGGCTTACTGGAATGAGGGAAAAGAAGAAACGGGGCTTATTTCTCTTGAGAATGTGAGAGTGCTTGTGAGTGAAGAGATGATGGACACGGCTTATCTCGCATATGTAACTCAGCAGTGGCAGGAAACACTAAATTGTTACCTCGGAATAGAAACGGTAAGTCAAGATGAATATGAAAGCCGTATCAAATCAGGTAATTATATTATTGCGGTAGGGACTACAGAAGGAACTTTCAACCACCCTTACAGCCTGCTTAAAGAGCTTAACAGCAGAAACGAGGACGGTTATGTAAGGGAAAAACTTTCGGGGGCTTTAAGTTTTAGCGACAATGACAGTGCTGCGGTATATGCAGACGTTGAAAGAAGAATTGTGGAAACGGGCAATTTCATACCGCTTTTCTACCGCCGTAAGTATATGATTACCAATAAGAACAGTTCAGATATTGTTCTCAATCCCTTTACTGAACAAATGATTTTCAGATATGCCAAGTACTTTGACTGAAACTTTTTTCGGGGGGGCCCCCGCGCGTTGGGGGGGTGGCCCCCCCCAAATTAGAAATTGTTTTCTTTTAAAAGAAAA
>URWK01000183.1 GCA_900551505.1 uncultured Ruminococcus sp.
ACATTTTTATTATTTTTATATTTTTTTCGTCTCAAACTCTAATTTTATATACAAATAATGTGTGTGGGGGGGGGGGGGCGCGGGGCGTCGGGGGGGGCCCCCCCCCCGAAAAAATCCCGAAGAAGCAATATTAAATAGGAGCAGGCTTCAGGGCAATAAGTAAGAAAGCAGTCAGTTTACATAAAAACCCACAGAAATTCTGTAAATTAATTAAAATGTAATCGAAAAAGAGCGGATTTTTGTTGACGTAAGCACAGAATTATTATATAATATCTTTGTACGATTTAATTTCAGTATTAAAAAGGAGTGCAAACAAAAGCATAATGGGGAAATATGCTTTTTTTAAGAGAGGAAGTATTTAAATTGAAGAATCAAATTTCCGTATCAATTTTGAGTGCAGATATATGCGAACTTGGGAAATCAGTCAGAGAACTTGAAAAAGCGAAAACAGATATGTTGCATTTTGATGTAATGGACGGAGTTTTTGTAAATAATATTTCTTTCGGTATACCGGTACTTGAAAGCATCAATAAATTCAGTGAAATGTTTATGGACGTACACCTTATGATAACAGACCCGCTGAAATATGTTGAGAGCTTCGCAAAGGCAGGGGCAGACATGATAACTTTTCATGTTGAGGCTGAAAGCGATATTTCCGAAACCATAGAAAAAATTCACAGTTTCGGCATAAAGGCAGGGCTTGCAGTAAGTCCGGCAACACCGATAGAAGAAGTTTATCCGTATCTTGACAAGCTTGATATGGTGCTTGTAATGACAGTAGTTCCGGGCTTCGGGGGTCAGAAGTTCATGACCGAAGTTCTCGACAAGGTAAGGGATTTGAGAAAACGCCTCGCAGATACCGATAAAGAGGAAATGGATATTCAGGTTGACGGCGGTATTAACGGTGAAACGGTAAAACTTGCGAAAGAAGCAGGTGCTAATGTATTTGTATCAGGCAGTTATGTTTTTAAAAACGGCGATATTTGGGAAACGATAAGGCAACTTAAAGGCTAAACACCGCCGGTTTCAGAAAGTCTTTCAATGGCATTGCGGTCACAGATACATTCGGAATATTCTTCGGTTATGTTTTTAACCAATTCTCCGCTGTATACGGTACAATAGGAATCAAGAAGTTGTTCAAGCCTTTTTTCCGATTTTCCGTATATTTTAAGAATGAGCCTGTAAGTTCCGTTCTGAAAGTAAAGGGAACTGTCTTTTATTATATGGCTGAAACCGAGGAAAATTCCACGGCTGATTTTTATAAGTACAGCAGCATCGTTAAATTCCAGTGTCAGAAAGCCATAGACTGATGATTTTTTTCTGACTTTCAGGTTTTCAATTACAGATATATATATTACACAACTGGTGTCAGGACACATAAACGCTTCTATAAAGAGTTTTTCGTTGTTCAGCTTCATACCTGTTTTTTTTCTCACATCATCAAGTATTTCATTGAGCATTTTTCTGACAGCAGGGTTTTCGCCGTCAAGCATATCAAATTCAACCTTGTAAGAAATCAGCTCTTTTTCGGAAAGACTGATTTTTACGGTTGTTTCACTGAGCTTTTCAATAGTCAACTGTTTCACCTCTCCCTACAGGTTATTATAATCATCTGATAATATATTATGAGTTCAGGAAACAGTTATGTGACTGTTTGAATATAACAAAAGGAGGATTAATAAATGAAACCGGAAGGTTACAATATCTATAAAGATACAAAGCGTAAAAAAAATTCTGAAAACTCCACAAAGGCTATTTTTTCGGCAGTCCTTACAGTAGTTCTTGTGGGAGGAGTAATATTCATAGGATACAGTCTTGGAGGTCCGATACTTGACCAGCTGGACAGCATGAGAAATAACAATTCAACGGTAAATACGCTTGAATCAGGCAGTGATACCGCAATAGACAGTATACCGGTATATTCACATTCATCATCTGACAGTTCGGGCAACAGTAGCAGTAATAAGGACGGGCTTACGGGTTCTTCAATTTCAAGCGTTGAGGCAATCGGCAAGGACAGTTCAGCATCGGAAAATGAAAGTAACGGCAGTTCAACAGGTTCACAGAATAATATTGCCGATAATTCAGGAAGTAACAGCAATAATAATACAAATGCAGACAACGGCAACGGAACATCAGGCAATAACAATGGCGGTAATGCAGGCAGTAATAACACAACTTCCAATAATAATTCAGACTTCAATACGGATTTCAGCAATAAGAATGATGAAATTATCAATAACATAGATATAAACGCAGATTACGGAATATTCAATGCGTACCACCTCGGAACAAATGACCTTAAAGACGCTGAAACACTCAGCAGAGCCATTGACGGAATAAAGGGAAGTTACACAATGGTAGTTGTTCCGCTTAAAGAAACAGGAGGAAAACTCTGGTATAAATCGGGCGTAAGCGAAGCACAGCTTGCAAAGGCAGTTGTCGGCACAATGACACTTGACGAAATAGCAAAGGTTATAAGGGACAAGGGTTATACACCTTCAGCCGATATAAGTACGCTTGAAGACAGTATTTTCCCTGCAACATACGGCGATGCGGGATATACATTTACAGACGGAGTTACACATTGGTTTGATGACAGCATAGAAAACGGCGGAAAACCTTGGCTTTCGCCGTTCACGGAACTTACCAGAAATTATCTTAACAATATCGTGAGAGAAATTGCTTCCGCAGGTTTCAAGACTATCCTCTGTTCGGATATGAAATTTCCTTCTTTCAGAGATTCGGATATTGAACTTCTCGGAACAGGCGTTACGAATACGACAGGGCTTACAGACCTTGCAAATACACTTGCGGAAACTGCGAAGACAAACAACGCTCAGTTTATGGTTATAATTCCGTCAGCTGATATAATTGCAGGAACGGCGGACGTTCTCGAACCGGGTTTGTCCGAAAATGTAAAGATTGCTCCATCTATGACACTTGTAGACCTTGAAGGCAGACAGTACGAGAGATGTAAGGAAATTCTCAATATTGTTGCGGGTCAGTCAATGGGACTTAAAATTGTTCCGTATATAAGAGCAGGCGGAACAGATGCAAGCGAAGCTGTAAGAGCTTGTACAGAACTCGGATACACTGACTATATGGTAAGATAACAGCAATTTGTGCGTTTTTAGGGGGGGGGGGGGGGGGGGCCCCCGCCCCCCCCCCCCCCCCAAAAAAAAAAAAAAAAAAAAAAAAAAAAAAAAAAAAAAAAAAATAATATTTATAAAAAAAT
>URWK01000184.1 GCA_900551505.1 uncultured Ruminococcus sp.
CGGTTTAACAAAATAGAACTTTTAATGCCGCCCCCCCCCAACCGGGGGGGCCGCCGGAATTATTTATAAGAATTCACAGCAAGCTGAAAAGAAACCTTTAAGTTTAAGAATTTCAGAACACTTTAAAGCCTTTTTATAATCCGGAAACAGTCCGAATACTGCCGAACCGCTACCGCTCATTAAGGCACATTCCGCCGAATTTTCAAGCATGATATTTTTGATTTTCCGAATATCTTCAAGAGGTGAAACCGCTTCAAAAATGTTTCCGCAGTTCTCCGCAATGGTTTTAAGTGACTTTAACTTTACTCCCCCGATAAGTTTCGCAGTATTTATTAATGGACGAGTTTCCAGCAAGTCTATTTTCTTGTATGCTTCAGGTGTGGAAATTCCATCACTTCCCTTTGCGATAACTATGGGAATATCTTTTAAATGTTCAAGCGGTTCAATGATTTCTCCGATGCCCGTTATATAAGCCGTTCCGCCGTTTATGAAAAACGGAATATCTGCTCCGATATGCGAACCGATTTCGCAAAGTGTTTTGCCGTCAAGCTTCAAATCGAGCATTTTGTTAAGGGCTTTTAAAATAACAGCTCCGTCTGAACTTCCTCCGCCCAGACCTGCCTGAGACGGAATATTTTTTTGAATGTGAATTTTTATATCGGCTTTAACACCTGCATAATCAAGAATTTTTTCTGCACATTTCCACATAATATTTCTCTTATCTTTCGGCATATCGGCATTATCTGAAAAGATAGAGATGTTATTACCCGGAGAAACTTCAACTTCTATAATGTCATACAATGAAACGGTCTGAAAAACGCTTTCTATATTGTGATAACCGTCTTCACGCTTTGAAACTACGTCAAGTGAAAGATTTATTTTGGCAGGTGCTTTGAATAATTCAGTCATGTTGCTTTTCCTGCTTCAGTTCCTGCAAGAAATGTTCTATACAGTTAAGTGCGTGGTTAAGGTGCTTGATAGAGTAAGCATATGAAACTCTTATATAACCTTCTCCGCATTCTCCGAAAGCATTTCCCGGAACAACAGCTATCTTGTGTTCGTAAAGCAGACGTTCGCAGAATACTTCACTTGAAAGTCCCGTACTCTTTATGCAAGGGAACACATAGAAAGCACCTTCCGGATTAAAGCAGGTAAGCCCCATTTTATTAAATCTTGTGACAAGCATACGTCTTCTGAGGTCATATTCCGCAACCATTTTCTGTACTTCGCCTTCGCAACTTCTGAGAGCCTCTATTGCGGCGTACTGGCTGACCGTAGGCGAACACATTATAGCATACTGGTGAATTTTGAGAAGCTGTTTTACAACCGGAGCAGGTGCGGACAAATAGCCGAGTCGCCAGCCTGTCATTGCGAAAGCCTTTGAAAATCCGTTGATAAGTACGGTTCTTTCACGCATACCTTCACATTCAACTATTGAATGATGTTTTTCCCCGCTGTATGTAAGTGCCGAATATATTTCATCTGAAAGCACCATAATGTTTGTATTTCTGAGAACTTCCGCAATCTTTTCGAGGTCTTCGAGAGGCATAATTGCACCTGTAGGATTGTTAGGAAACGGAAGTATAAGAAGTTTTGTCTTGTCAGTAATAGCAGATTTGAGGGCTTCCGCTGTAAGTCTGAACTTATCTTCAACTTTTGTTTCAATCGGTACTGCCACACCGCCCGTAAGTTCAACGATAGGTGCATAGCACACGAAACACGGTTCAACAATCAGGACTTCGTCACCCGGATTTACAAGTGAACGGATTGCGATGTCAATGGCTTCCGAACCGCCGACCGTTACCACAATTTCATTTTCCGGATGATACTCAACTCCAAGAGTTTTCTTTATGTGTTTGGCAATTTCTTCTCTGAGTTCTTTAAGTCCCGAATTTGCGGTATATACGGTTTTACCAAGTTCAAGTGCGGAAATTGCCGTGCTTCTGATAGCCCATGGGGTAGGGAAGTCAGGTTCTCCTACTCCGAGGCTTATTACTCCGTCAAGTTCCTGTGCAATATCAAAAAACTTTCTGATACCTGACGGTTTAATTTTCTGGATTTTGTCAGAAAGCACCGAATTATAATCTATCATGGAGAAACAAATCCCCTTTCATCAGCAACGTCATGGTCAATGAAAATGCCTTTTTCCTTGTAACGTTTCAGAACAAAGTGTGTGGCGGTTGAAAGAACGCCTTCTATTGTCGAAAGACGCTGAGCCACAAACAATGCGATAGTCTTCAGGCTTTTTCCGCTTACTGTAACCGAGAGGTCGTAAGACCCTGACATAAGCGAAACACTTTCAACTTCATCATAAAGCATAATTGTTTTCGCAAGGTCATCAAATCCGCAGTCACGCTGAGGAGTAACCTTGAGTTCGATAAATGCGGTAACTGTGTCCTTGTCGGCAAGTTCTTCATTGAGGATTACGCTGTAACCCATTATAATTCCTGCTTTTTCGTATGCTTCTATGCGATTTTCGATTTCTGCCGGTGTGGTGTCGAGCATATCGGCAAGTTCTTCATTTGAAAGACGGGCATTCTGTTTTAAAAGATGAAGTAATTTATCCATTTTCTGTCCTCCTGTAAATCAAAAAAATATTTTTTCAGAAATCAGATGTCAAGTGTCTTGGGGCTTCTGTTTCTGAAATATGTAAGATGTGTAAAACCGGCTTCCTTAGCCATCCCGATACCGTCTTTAATGTTCTTTGCGAGGTCTTCGGTGCAGTGTGAATCCGAACCTACCGAAAGAACTTCTCCGCCAAGGTCCTTAAAGAGTTTGACATATTCGAGTGTCGGCAAAGGTTTTCCGTAAGCCTGACGGAAACCGGAAGTATTTATTTCAATACCTTTTCCGTTCTTAATCAGTACTCTGAAACACTCTGCGATAATATCCTTGTAAACTGACATATCAACCTGAATGTGTTTTTCGCCTTCGATGTAGCGTAAAGGGTAAGTTATATGGGCGAGAATGTCAAATCTGTTCCAGTTACAGAGAGATAACATTTCCTGAAAGTATTTTGTAAGTACATATTTTACATCTATTTGTATTTTCTCTCCTGGGTATGTCATCTCTGAATAATATCCTGCATTCTTTTCTTTCTTTTTACTTGGTGTCTTTTTATATATTCCTAATCTTTGCATTACATGATACAACCCTTGTATTGTCCTTGTATATCCTGCTTGGCGTAATTTTATCGATAA
>URWK01000185.1 GCA_900551505.1 uncultured Ruminococcus sp.
ACCCCACATACTCATAATATAACCACATCCTGCCCCCCCCCATCTCCCCCGGCGCGCCCCCCCCCCCCCCCCCCCCCCCCCGCCCCCCCTACAAAACCACCCTTGCCGGAAAATATCCTGCGGTTCTGAAAGAAAACTCAAAAAATCCGTTGTATTTCTCAGGCTTTCGTTGTATAATGTATGTGTTGAGTATTTCGGAACATTCCGGGTGCATATTTATGCATGATTTTGTGTATAAACAATAATTTTTATCTGAAATTCCGTATATTTATGCGTATGATACTTGACTTTTTCTCTTTATGGTGTATAATGAATATCAGTATAAAATTTTGTTTTGGAGGATTTTTAAAATGGCTAAAGAAATTAAAAAAGTCGTTCTTGCTTATTCCGGCGGTCTTGATACTTCTATCATTATTCCGTGGCTCAAGGAAAATTACAATAACTGCGAAGTAATCGCTGTTTCTGCTGACGTTGGTCAGGGTACAGAACTTGACGGACTCGAAGAAAAGGCTATCAAGACAGGTGCTTCAAAGCTCTACATCGAAGACCTTAATGACGTATTTGTTGAAGACTACGTTTTCCCGACCGTTAAAGCAGGTGCGGTTTACGAAAACAAGTACCTTCTCGGAACTTCTTTCGCACGTCCTATCATTGCCAAGAGAATTGTTGAAATCGCTCTTAAAGAAGGTGCTGACGCTATTTGTCACGGCTGTACAGGTAAGGGTAATGACCAGGTACGTTTTGAACTCGCTATAAAGGCTTTCGCTCCTGATATGCAGATTATCGCCCCATGGAGAATCTGGGACATCAAATCAAGAGATGAAGAAATTGATTATGCAGAAGCTCACAACATTCCTCTCAAGATTAACCGTGAAACAAATTACTCAAAGGACAAAAACCTCTGGCACATCTCACATGAAGGCCTTGACCTCGAAGACCCTGCAAACGAACCTCAGTACAACAAGAAAGGCTTCCTCGAACTCGGCGTTTCACCTGAACAGGCTCCTGACGTTCCGACATACGTTACAATCCACTTTGAAAAGGGCGTTCCTACAGCAGTTGACGGCGTAGAAATGAAGGGCGTTGACGTTGTCAAGAAGCTTAACGAACTCGGCGGTAAGAACGGTATCGGTATTGCAGACCTCGTTGAAAACCGTCTTGTGGGCATGAAGTCAAGAGGCGTTTACGAAACTCCCGGCGGTACAATTCTTTACCACGCACATGACGTTCTCGAAACAATCACACTCGACAAGGAAACTGCACGTTTCAAGCAGTATGCCGCAATCAAGTTCGCTGACCTCGTTTACAACGGTCTCTGGTTCACACCTCTCAGAGAAGCTCTCTCAGCTTTCGTTGACAGCACACAGGAAACCGTTACAGGCGATGTAAAACTCAAGCTCTACAAGGGCAATATCATCAATGCAGGCGTTACTTCACCATATACTCTTTATGATGAAGAAGTTGCTACATTCGATGCTGACGAAGTTTACAACCAGAAGGACGCTGAAGGCTTCATCAATCTGTTCGGACTTCCGCTTAAAGTTCGTGCAAAGCTTGAACAGAAGCGTAACAATAAGTAATTATTCAGGCTGAATATACAGAAAAGGCAGGAGGAGATTTTCTCCTGCCTTTGTAATTTAAAGGGGAACTTAAATATATCTAAACGAAAAGGAGCTTGGAAAAATTATGGCAATGTGGGCAGGACGATTTACTAAGGAAATAGATGAAACCGTTAACGCTTTCAATTCTTCAATCGCTTTTGACGGCAGAATGTACAAACATGATATACAAGGCAGTATCGCCCATGCAACTATGCTCGGCGACTGCGGAATAATTTCTGAGGAAGACAGCCTTACAATCATAAAGGGGCTTAAAGAAATCCTCGCAGATATCGAAAGCGGTAAACTTGAAATGGATATGACCGCCGAAGATATTCATATGTTCATTGAAGCGGAACTTACAAAAAGATACGGAGATGTGGGAAAACGTCTTCATACTTCACGCTCAAGAAATGACCAGGTCGCACTTGACATACGCCTTTACCTCAGAGATGAAATCGGAGAAGTAAAGAAACTTGCGGTAAAACTGGTTGAAACACTCTGCAACCTTGCTTCACAGCATTTAAATACTATAATGCCGGGTTATACACATCTTCAGAGAGCCCAGCCTATAACGTTCGCACATCACCTTATGGCATATGCACAGATGCTTTTAAGGGACATCGACCGCCTCAACGACACCGGAAAGAGAATGAACCGTTGTCCGCTCGGAAGCGGTGCATTGGCAGGCACAACTTACCCGATTAACAGACAGGAAACTTCTGATTTACTCGGCTTTGACGCACCTATGAGAAACAGTCTTGACGGAGTATCCGACCGTGACAGTTGCGTTGAACTCGCTAATACGCTTTCGCTCCTTATGGTTCACCTCTCAAGGTTTTCGGAAGAAATTATAATGTGGTGTTCGTGGGAATTTAAATTTGTGGAACTCGATGATGCTTACGCAACAGGTTCTTCAATTATGCCTCAGAAAAAGAATCCGGATATTACGGAACTTATCAGAGGAAAGACAGGTCGTGTAATCGGCGACCTTACAACACTTCTTACAATGCTCAAGGGTCTTCCGCTCGCTTAC
Organism: uncultured Ruminococcus sp.; assembly: GCA_900551505.1. Taxonomy (GTDB): domain Bacteria; phylum Bacillota; class Clostridia; order Oscillospirales; family Ruminococcaceae; genus UBA5884. The sequence goes on from URWK01000185.1 coordinate 2,635, forward strand.
AACAAGGATATGCAGGAAGACAAGGAAGCCATCTTTGATGCTGTGGATAATGTAAAGCTTTGCCTTAAAACATTCATTCCTATGCTCGAAACCATGACAGTTAACAAGGAAAACATGAGAAACGCCGCTGCAAGAGGTTTCATAAACGCTACAGACTGTGCGGACTACCTCGTAAAGAAAGGCTTGCCGTTCAGAGATGCTTACAAGATTACGGGAACTCTTGTAGGCTACTGCATAAAGAACAATCTTACACTTGAAACACTTCCGATTGAAGAATACAAGAAAATGCACGAACTCTTTGATAATGACGTTTACGATGCCATAAGCCTTGAAACCTGCGTGAATCAGCGTATCTCGGAAGGAGCTCCTTCTCCTGTTTCGGTAGAAAAACAGATTGCAGAAACAAAAAAAGAACTTGAAGAACTCAGATAAATTTTAAGGTTTTCTGCTTCCCGGATTTTTTCGGGGGCGCGCGGGGGGGGGGGGGGGGGGGGGGGGGGGGGGGGGGCCCGCCCCCCCCCCCCCCCCCCGCCGCCGCCGGCGCGGCGCGCAGGTGCTGTCAGTC
>URWK01000186.1 GCA_900551505.1 uncultured Ruminococcus sp.
GAAAAGAGTATTCAGACACTCTATAAAAATGTTATGGTGCTTGATTCGGGGGCGAGAGGTTCAACTACTTCATTTGTTGAAAACGGTCAGGGCGATGTGCTGATTGCCTGGGAAAACGAGGCTTTTCTTTCACTGAAAGAATATCCGGGCGAATACGAAATTGTCGTACCGTCTGTTTCAATTCTCTGCCAGCCGACTGTTGCGGTAGTCGATGAAGTGGTTGACAAACGTAACACAAGGGAAATTGCGGAAGAATATTTGAATTATCTCTACTCGGATGAAGCTCAGGAACTTGAAGCAGAATGGTTTTACAGACCGTCAGATGAAGAAACCCTTAAAAAATATACATATGAAGGCGATTTAAATACTATTACAGAAATTCCTTCGGATAATAAGTGGATAGTTACAAATGTTGACCTTACGGATATAAAACATTTCGGTGGCTGGAATGAAGCTACAGAAAAACATTTTGCCGATGGCGGAGTATTCGACCAGATATATGAAAAATAAATTTTTCGGAAAGGAAAGTAGAAATGAATATACTACATAAACAACCACACACAAAAAGCATAATTTCCGGATTCAAGTTGTCTTTCGGAATAACAATTGCAATGCTCAGCCTTATAGTGCTGATTCCGATATGCTCGCTTGCAGTATATACATCAGAGCTTTCCTTTTCTGAATTTATAGAAACCGTAACCCGTCCGAGATTATAGCAGGACTTGTGTTTGTGCTTACATACGGAAGAAACAGTATTCTTTATCCGTTCTTACAGAAAGCAGGAATAAATATAATTTTCGCACCGCTTGGAGTAATACTTGCAACGGTATTTGTAACGTTTCCGTTTGTGTCGAGAGAAATTATACCTGTTCTCAATTCTCAGGGTACGGAGGAAGAAGAAGCCGCTTCGCTTATGGGAGCAGGCGGACTCAGGATATTCTTTCAGGTAACGTTTCCGCATATAAAATGGGCTTTACTTTACGGAATAGTACTTTGTGCATCAAGAGCGATGGGAGAATTCGGAGCGGTTTCGGTTCTTTCAGGTCATCTCAGAGGAAAGACAAACACGATGCCTCTTTATATAGAATTACTTTATCAGGGATATGATTTCACTTCCGCATTTGCAATGTCATCATTGCTTGTGGTAATGGCGGTAATAATACTCATACTCAGGAACGTACTTGAGTACAAGGGAAAAAAGGAGCTTTGATTTTTTATGTATGTTGAACTGCGGAATATAAACAAGAACTACGGGGACTTCAAAGCCTCCGACAATGTGAACTTCGGCATAGAGAAGGGAAAACTTATAGGATTACTCGGACCTTCCGGAAGCGGAAAAACAACTATTCTCAGAATGATAGCAGGACTTGAAACACCTGACAGCGGAGATATAGTAATTGACGGAAAAGTCGTTAATGATGTGAAGCCGAGCGAAAGAGGAATAGGTTTCGTGTTTCAGAGCTATGCACTTTTCAGATATATGACAGTTTACGACAATATAGCATTCGGCTTGAAAGTACAGAAAGCCGACAAGAAATATATTAAAGAACGTGTCAGCGAACTTATGAATTTAATTGGTCTTTCAGGACTTGAAAAACGTTACCCGAGTCAGCTTTCGGGCGGTCAGCGTCAGAGAGTTGCATTTGCGAGGGCTTTAGCCCCTAATCCACAGTTACTTTTACTCGATGAACCTTTTGCGGCGATTGATGCGAAAGTAAGGCAGGAACTCAGAAGCTGGCTTAAAGAAATGATTGAGAAACTCGGCGTTACAAGTATTTTCGTTACGCATGACCAGGAAGAAGCCATAGAAGTTGCCGATGAAATCATAATAACCAACAAAGGCAGAATTGAACAAATCGGTACGCCTGCGGAAGTTTACAGTAATCCTCAGACGGAATTTTCAGCGATGTTCTTCGGGAATACTTCATTGCTTGAAAATTATGAGCAGTTCAATACATTTGATACTTTCAACGGCACGGCGATTATAAGACCGGAATTTGTACAAATCACAAAGAAAAATGAATTTCTTCGTTTCAGCAGGTCAGCATCAGAGGGAATTGTCGAAAGAATTTCATTCAGGGGCGACAGTGCGAAAATAAAAATAAAAGTAAACGGTACGGTAATTACCACTAAACGTTCGGTAAATGAAAAACCGCTTGAAGCAGGCGAGAAGGTAAGCGTATTTCTTAAAAAATTATTCGTTGCCGAAGACGGAAAAATCAGAATCGTAAATAACAAGGCTCTTATGGAAGATTCCGTATTTATCTGATGAAGCGGAGAGGAGGAAAGCAATGGAAAACTTTAAGACAAGAAGAATTAAAACGGATATACTTATTATCGGCGGAGGTACGGCAGGTTGTTATGCAGCTCTTACCATCGCCGAAAACAGCGACAGGAAAGTTTTAATCTGCGAAAAGGCTCACATAAGACGTTCGGGTTGTCTGGCTGCCGGAGTAAATGCTCTTAATGCCTACATAACAGAGGGAAGAAAACCACAGGATTATGTCGACTATGCGAAACACGATGCGGACGGTATAGTCCGTGAAGACTTGTTGCTCTCGATGTCCGAAAGACTTAACGCAGTTACCGCAAGACTTGAACAACTCGGGCTGGTAATTCTCAAAGACGAAAACGGAAAGTACGTTACAAGGGGTAACAGAAACCTTAAAATCAACGGTGAAAACATTAAGCCGATACTTGCGGAAGCGGTCGGAAAACTTGAAAATGTGCAGGTTTTAAATCATGTAAACATAATTGATTTCGATGTCAGGAACAACAGAATAAACGGAGCTTTCGGAACAGGTGTTGAAGACAATACTTTTTATATAATAGAAGCCGATGCGGTAATAGTTGCCACAGGCGGAGCTTCCGGACTGTATAAACCAAATAACCCCGGTTTCTCAAGACACAAAATGTGGTATTCTCCGTTCAATACTGGAGCAGGTTATGCCTGCGGTATAAGGGCAGGAGCAGAGATGACCACTTTTGAAATGCGTTTCATAGCCTTACGCTGTAAAGATACCATTGCTCCTACCGGAACACTTGCCCAAGGGGTCGGGGCTAAGCAGATAAATTCTCTCGGTGAAGTCTACGAAACAAAGTACGGACTTACGACCTCCGAAAGAGTTTACGGAACAGTAAGTGAAAACCTTGCAGGGCGTGGACCTTGT
>URWK01000187.1 GCA_900551505.1 uncultured Ruminococcus sp.
AAATGGGTTTTTTCCGAAATTTACCTTAAAATAAAAATCCACCCCGCCCCCCCCCGTCAGGGGCGCCCCCCTTAAAAGTCCCGGGGCCCACCCAAAACGGGTGCCCCCCCGATTTAAAATAGTATGAGCGTAGCGAATACATTAAAACTAAAAGAGGAGGAAGAAAATGAAAAGTATCCTGCAATTCAAAAAAGTAAACTGCAAGAACTGTTACAAATGTGTGCGTTATTGTCCCGTGAAGTCCATTGAAGTAACAGACAATCAGGCACAAATTATAGAGCGTGACTGTATCCATTGCGGAACATGTACAATAGTCTGTCCGCAGAAAGCGAAACTTGCGATAAGTGACATTGAAGATGTGCGAAAGCTTATCAGGGACGGAAAACAGGTTATCGCAAGCGTTGCACCGTCTTTCATTGCCTATTTCGGAACGGAAAATTTCAGCCAGTTTAAAAAGGCACTTAAAGAACTGCATTTCTCCGATGCTTACGAAACCGCAGAAGGAGCATTTCTGGTTAAAAGCGAATATGAAAAACTTGTAGACAAGAATCCCGAAAAAGTATGGATTTCTTCATGTTGTTCAACGGTAAATTCATACATAAGAAAGCATTTTCCAGAAGCAATTCCGTATCTCGCACCGGTCATAACGCCTATGCAGGCACACGCAGAGATTATTAAACAGAAATTTCCTGAAAGCACAGTTGTTTTCATAGGGCCTTGCATTTCAAAGAAAGCGGAATGCCTTGAAGAAAATACAAAAACGGATTATGTTCTCACATTCGGCGAAATAAAAAAATGGCTTGAAGATGAGAATATAGAATTTCAACCGGTAAGTGAAGCCGAAGAAAAATATCGTTCAAGGCTTTTCCCATACAGTAGCGGTATACTTGAAACAATGAACCACAACCCGAAATGTGACTATGTTGATGTAAGCGGAATAAAGAATTGTGCGGAAACGCTTAAAGAAGTCACGGACGGAAAACTTAAAAACTGCTTTATAGAAATGAGTGCCTGCGAAAACGGTTGTATAAACGGTCCGTCTTTCAGAAAACACAGAATGTCGGCAGTAACTGGGAAACTGAAAGTAAGAAAAATCGCATCTGAAACAACAGAACAGGATTACGCAATTGAAAATGGTGATATTAACACAGATACTTCTTTCAAAGATGAACAAACTGCATATATAATGCCTTCAGAAAAACAGATTTCCGCAATACTTCGCAAGATGGGCAAAAACTCGGAAGCCGATGAACTTAATTGCGGAATGTGCGGATATTCGACTTGCAGGGAAAAGGCTATAGCGGTATACTTCAAAAAGGCTGACATAAGTATGTGTCTGCCTTTCATGAAAGAGCGTGCGGAATCATTTTCCGACAAGATACTTAACATTACCCCTAATGCGATAATTGCCGTTGATATGGACTTGAAAGTACAGCAAATTAACAATTCGGCATGTGAGATTTTCGGAATACTTAACCAGTCGGACATACTCAATCAGCCTGTTTCAAGGATACTTGATGAATTTGAATTTGTGGACATGATTACATCGGGCAAGACAAAGGAAACAAAGAGAAGTTACCTTGCGGAATACAATATATATCTTGAGCAGGTATTTTTGTTCGACAGGAACGCAGGCATAATTATATGCATAATGAAGAACATTACGAAGGAAAAGCAGAAACAGAGTCAGATAAGGCAAGCCAAACTTCACGCTGTAAGCATGGCTGACGATATTGTTGACAAACAGCTTCGTATTGTTCATGAAATTGCTTCACTGCTCGGAGAAACCGCAGCCGAAACAAAAGTTGCTGTCACAGAGCTTAAAGAAACGATTATGATGGAAAATGATGACTGAGGTGAAGCTGTATGAATAATCTGTTTATAGAAAGCGGCCACACAAGTATTTGCAAACACTCGGAAACCATTTGCGGAGATTGCTTTGAAATTCTGAAAAACAGAGATAAGATAACTATTGTTCTTTCGGACGGTCTGGGAAGCGGAGTTAAGGCAAATATCCTTTCAACGCTTACTTCAAAGATTTTAAGCACTATGACCGCAAATAATCTTCCGATAGATGAATGTGTGGAAACAGTTGCAAATACTTTGCCGATGTGCAGGGAAAGAAAACTTGCATATGCAACATTTACAGTATTTCAGATAGAAGATAACAATGCTTATCTTGTTCAGTATGACAATCCCCATGCCATAATACTCCGCAACGGAAAGAACCTTAAATATTCCGACAGTGTACACTTTTTCGGAGAAAAGGAAATACATGAATCACATATAAGGCTTGAACAGGATGACATAATAATTCTCATGACGGACGGTGTGACCAATGCAGGAATGGGCAAAACTTCGGGCTGGACAAGAGATGATGTCATAATGCTTGCAGAAAGCTGGTACGACAAGGATATGTCACCTCAAAGGCTTTCGGCAGTAATAGCAGGGGCTTGTATCGACCTCGGACAAGGTGAAGTTGACGATGATACAACCGTTCTTGTGTTCAAGCTTCGTCAGAGGCAGGCGGTTAATGTTATAATAGGCCCTCCGGAACACAGGGAAGATGATGAAAAAGTTTTAAGACTTTTCTTCTCAAAGGAGGGTAAACATATTGTATGCGGAGGAACAACCGCAAACACAGTAAGCAGGTATCTTGGGAAGCCTGTAGTGCCTGTTGAGAACAGTGGAAATGAAAATGTTCCGTCAATTGCAAAGATAGACGGAGTAGACCTTGTTACAGAGGGGATTATAACATTACAGAAAGTTGTTGAGCTTGCGGAAAAGTATGCGAAAGACAGTTCCGTTTCGCTTGAGCTTAAAGAAAAGAAAGACGGCGTTTCACTGCTTGCGGAAATGCTGTTTGAGCAGGCTACCGATATAAACATATTTTTCGGCAATGCTATAAACCATGCTCACGATTCACTTGATATTGATTTCAGTACAAAAATCTCACTTGTCAGGAGGCTTGAAGAATACCTGACCGGGATGGGCAAGAACGTAAAGTTGAGTATGTGCTGAAGTTCCGGGCAAAAAAAGGTACTCACTGAGTGTGTTGCATTTTTTTGGCCGGGGGGCCCCCCCAAATTATTTTGAGTTTTTTTTTTTTTTTTTAAATAAATTTAGATTATATAAAAAAAATAAAAAAA
>URWK01000188.1 GCA_900551505.1 uncultured Ruminococcus sp.
AGCATAGTCATTAAGAGCCTTAGCCATAGGAGCAAGACAGTTTGTTGTGCATGAAGCAGCTGAAATAATCTTGTCTTCAGAAGTAAGAGTCTTTTCGTTTACGCTGAATACGATAGTCTTGAGGTCGTTGCCTGCCGGAGCAGAGATAACAACCTTCTTAGCACCTGCATCAATGTGAGCCTGTGACTTAGCCTTTGATACATAGAAACCTGTGCATTCAAGAACAACGTCTACACCGATTTCACCCCAAGGGAGTTCAGCAGCGTTAGCCTTTGCATAAATCTTGAGTGTCTTACCGTCAACTGTGATTGTACCAGCTTCATCATCAGCAGAAACAGTGTGTTTGTTTTCGCCGATTTTACCGCAGTAACCGCCCTGAGCTGTGTCATACTTGAGAAGATGAGCGAGCATTGAAGGCTTTGTAAGGTCGTTGATAGCAACTACTTCATAACCTTCTGCGTCAAACATCTGTCTGAAAGCAAGACGACCGATACGGCCGAAACCATTAATAGCAACTTTAACTGACATAGTTAAAATCCTCCTAAAAAATTATAAGTTATACTTTTTGATATTTTTATTATACAACAAATACAATATAATTTCAAGAGGTTTTTTAAAAAAAACTCGGTTTTTTTGTTTTAAAGAAAAATTATATTGTCTTTTGGGGCATAAAGTATAAATTTTCAAAGTGTCTATAAGGGGATATATGTATTAAAATGTGATGAGTATCTATTTACAGCAAATTTAATTACATTTTTAGGCTGTTATCTGCATATAATCATGTGTTTTTTTTCTTTTCAACATATAAAGGTTATGTATTCACAAAAGCATGTTATACTATATTTCATACTATAATTTAAAAATTTCTGGATTTTGTCCGTTAGCTTATAAAAACATTCCTACACTTTCGGGTATAGAAGTTTTGCAATTAAGGGCTGATGACTATATAATGGAAGGAGCTGGTATTATGTCATCTGTAACCGAAGCTTTGAAACAATCTTTTCGGTCTGAATCTCAGAATGTTTTTTTACTGAATGAACATCAGGAAATTATATGGAAAAATGATGCGAAATTACTCGATGAAGTACCTTCATCATATATTGACAATATATTCAACAACTTTTTTATAAATGGTGCGGAAAATCTCAAATTCACTTACAGTGACTGTGTGTTTTTTTGTAATGTTATCCGTATACCTGACGGTAGCGAAAATATATATGTGTTTCAGTTTTCAAAAAGATTTTGTGACAATAATGACAACTTGCTTCCCTCTATCATCAAAAGTATTTGTTCAAGCCCTGTCTATATAGATTCGGAATCTTATACATCCGAAGCCACTTCAATCATAACAAATATGTTTCAGAGTATTCTTTTCAAATGTGAACAATCAGAATGTTATGATATTATAAAATACGTTGAACATGGAATGAAAGGTTTGAGAATGATTAATCGTTTCAATCTGCTTTTAAAAGAGCTTTTCTATTGCTATTCAAACAACCTCAATTCCGGCAAGAATATTATAAGCCTTTCTCAGACCTGTGAAAGCGTAATAAACGGGTGCGATGATGTATTGCGTGAAAGCAAACTTGAATTTCCGTGTAATATTGAAGATAATATATTTGTAGATATACCGTCTACACATCTGAAATTGTTCCTTATCCTTATAATTTTAAGGCTTTACCGTCAGAATGTCAACAATAAACAATTCTCGGTTTCTCTCACAAAGAACAATGACTATGCGATTTTCCTTGCGAAGTCATCATACGAATCCCACGATAATAAAGTTGAAAATAATAATATCGACTTACTTGAAGGACTGGAAAAATATATAGTAGAAGGTTTTTGCCACAAATTTAATATAACTCTTGTGGATTTCAAGGACGAAACAGGTTGCCCGAATATAAGCCTTAAAATTCCCGTATATAAAAATAATAAAAATGTTTCTTTCAAAAGTACAAAGAGAATTTACGGAAGTGCCAACAATACAAAACTTCATCGTATCTTATTATGTAATATAATAACAGATACTTTGAAAATATAAGTTCTATCATATGGAAAAGTTGCCCGTGTGCAACTCCTTTTTTATTGTGAAAGTTCCCGTTTGTATGGGTAAAGGCTAAACATCGGAACATATAATGAACTACCCCCACCTGTAGAGGTGGGGGCTTCCTGTTTCATAAATTAATTTTAACTGATTACTTACTGTTAAGCTCCTTTTCTGCTCTTGTGGGTTGCATATATACCGCTTCCAAATCATCAGCCGAAACAGGTTCGGATTTTTCAGCCACTCCGCATAAACTGCTTGCCGACTGCAATCTTATGTGAGCAGGTGCTAAAACCAGCCCTGCAACTTCGCCGTAAAGTTTCTGAAATTCTTCTGCATAGTCACCCGTCAGAATAATATTTTCTCCGCTCTCAAGAATTTCCGCAACTTCTGCTTTAAGGTCTGAAACGGAAATAATTCTGTCTTCTTTGGTTCTTTTGGTTTCTCCAATGTCATTACACTTAAAAACCGCATTATATACAAGATTCGCCCTTGCTTTCATAACCGGAATTATATAGCCGACAAAACCTTTTGCGTTATATGCAAGGCTTTCAAGTGTCGATATCCCATAACACTTCTTATCAAGTGCAAACGCCATCGCCTTTACCGCCGAAATCCCTATTCTCAGACCTGTATAAGACCCAGGTCCTACAGAAACCGCAAAGCCGTCTATATCTTTAAGTTCCGTTCCGCAGTCTTCAAGCAACTTCTTACACAACGGCAAAATAACCTGCGAATGTGTCTTTTCGGTGTATATTGTAGTCTGTCCAAGAACTATATCATTTTCGGTTATTGCAACAGATGCGGTTTTTCCCGATGTGTCAATTCCTAAAATTTTCAAAGCGTTCATCTTCTTTCGGTATCTTTATAGTTATTTCTCTGCTTTCATCGTCAATATGCCTGATTCCTACAAATATTGTATTCTCGTGCAACGCTCGGGCAATATTTTCAGACCATTACTCCGCAAACACGGTGTTTTCTTTCTGATATTCATAAAAGCGCTTTGTTTCAATGT
>URWK01000189.1 GCA_900551505.1 uncultured Ruminococcus sp.
TCCCCTTTGGGGAGCGGTCGCCGGCTCTTTAATAATGCAGAGAATTATTCGGCTAAATCCTTTTCGCTTTTACCCGGAAAATCACGTTCCATAGGCTTAAGCATACTGTTGTAGTAATGCATATACATCTTGTAAACGTCAACCTGAGCGGTAACTTTGCCATCCTTGTCGGGTTTAAGTTTTTCTCTCGGGATAGTTTCCTTGATATGTTCGAGTTGCCATCTGACAACGGCAACGGCAAGGTCATGAGCTCTCTGTTCGTTAGTAAGCATGGGGATATCCTCCGTTTCCTGATTACGAAATTTTTAATTATTGGTATGTTTAATATATCACACTATTTTTGTTTTGTCAACAGAAAGGAAGTTTGCGGATTATTTTTTAGAGAGGACGGCAACCGCACAATAATAAGGCACTTTTATATTTTAAAATTTCCTGTCCTAAATTGAAATATACTTTATGAACCGTACATAAGTATTAAAAAAAGCTTCGTGGCTGGTAATGTTGCTTTCCGCAAATAAATCATTCAGGTCTTTAATAGCGAAAAAGTCAACCCAGTAAATATTATTGCTTTCGTAAAGGTGTATTTCCCCGTATCCGTCTTTGAATTTAAGAAAAATTCCGTAACTGTGACCGTATATATTATTATGATAGTTTGATTTCTCGACTTCGATGTTTTCTTTTTTCCAGAACCCAAGCTGTGATTTGTACCAGTTGTCGAAATCACGGAAATTTTTATCTTCAATGTCCATATTTTCAGCCCTGATTAAAGATATATTTTTCGATGATTACCGAAACACCGTCATTTTCGTTTGAAGGGGCGATAATATCGGCAATTTCCTTAATAGCATCACAACCGTTTTCCATAGCCACCCCAAGCCCTGCATACTTAACCATGGAAACATCGTTAAAGCCGTCCCCCATGGCTACAACTTCTTCCTGCTTTATGCCGAGAGCGTTAATAAGCGTTTCAATGGATTTTGCCTTGTCGATACCGTTCGGAACGACTTCGAGGAAATAGGGTTCTGAACGGAAAACATTTGCGGTATCTCCGATTTCCGCTCTGAGTATCGGTTCGAGTTTTTCAAGCTTGTCGCCGTCACCAAGTAAAAGGCACTTAGGCACATGATTTTTAATTCTGTCGGTTATACACGGAACAACTTCAATGTCAAGGTTATTTATGCGGGCTTCGATGAGCAGGTATTTGTTGTCCGGAGTTTCTGAAATAATCGTGTCGCCGTCATAAGTTATCAGTTCAATTCCGTTTTTCTTTGCGAACTTATAGGCAATGTCAACGGCATTCAGCGGTAAAGTGTTTTCGCTGATAATTTCACCTGTCTTGTAATTCTTTATCTTTCCGCCGTTGAATGAGAGAATGTAACCGTCGTATTCTGCAAGCCTGAGTTCGTTTGCAACTTTGTAAATGCCCTTGTCGGGTCTTCCGGAAGCAACTGCGATGATAATTCCGTGTTCCTGAGCCTTGATTACGGAGTCAAGCACAGCCGGAGTTATCTCTTTGCTGTTGTTCACGAGTGTTCCGTCTATATCAAGAAAAATAATTTTGTACATTAAGCAATCTCCTTTAATAAAAAATACTTCCTGTTTACAAGCTTAAAATATTCTGTTATAATATTTTCAGTCTGCACACACCTATAATTATAATATACAGATATGAAGAAGTTAAAAAGGAGAGATTAAAAGAGATGCAGAGAAAAGATAAAATAAACTATTATCTTGACATAGCGGAAGCAGTGCTTGAAAGAGGGACTTGTATCAGAAGAAAATTCGGGGCGATAATCGTTAAGAACGATGAAATCATTTCAACGGGTTATGTGGGAGCTCCGAGAGGCAGAAAGAATTGTTCAGACCTTGGGGTTTGCAGGCGTGAACAGCTTAATGTGAAAAAGGGCGAAAGATATGAACTTTGCCGCTCCGTCCATGCGGAAGCAAATGCAATAATTTCCGCCGAGCGTACTGACATGATAGGTTCTGTAATATATCTTGCCTGTCATGATGCAAGGACAAATGAGCTTTACGGAGATGTTGAGCCGTGTTCAATGTGTAAGAGGCTTATCATAAATGCGGGGATAGAAAAAGTTATCGTAAGGCAGACAAGGGACACTTACAAAATAATCAAGGTTTCCGACTGGATAGAAAATGACGATTCACTCGGTTCACATGAGGGCTATTAAACACAGTCCCGGACTTCACAAAGACCAAAGGGAATAATTTTTTTCGGAAAAGTCATATAATTAGTAAAATCTGAAAAAGAGGGGCTATATATGACTGAAAGAAAATATCCTTTTGAAGCTTTACCGTTGCCGTATCCGACACTTGAACCTTTTCTGAGTATGGAAACACTTGAAGTACACTACGGGCTTTATAAGAAGTATGTGGAAAATCTCAACAATGAACTGAAAAGTTATCCGCAACTTCAGAATATGCCTTTTAACAGGATACTGATGAGAAGAAAAGCCATGTCGGAGAAAATTTCGTTCTATGTGGGCGGAGTGTTCAACCATGAAGTATATTTCAATTCGCTTACCGCAGTCCCCAATATTCCAAACAGCAGGGTGAGAGAACGGATTGCGAAAGATTTTTCGGACTGGGGGAACTTTGAAGACAAAATAGTTGAATGCGGTTTGTCACAACACGGTTCAGGTTATGTGTGGCTTGTGGCGGAGAGGAACGGAAAATTGAGAATACTTAAAACTTCCAATCAGGACAGTCCGAATATTAATTTGTGTATTCCGGTATTTGCGATTGACGTGTGGGAACACGCTTACTTTCTCGACTACAAGGGCAACAGGGAGGAATACATAAGAAAAATTCTCGATATACTTGACTGGAACAGACTATTATAAAAATATGGTAAAAAAATTAAATAAACAGGACTTGAAACAGTATGCAGGTCTGCCGGGAATTTCGTTTGTACTGCTGTTTTTCTGTTCGATGACATCTTACTTGTTCCCGATACACAATTGGGTTGACCAGAATTGTTTTCTGACACTCGGCAAGGGTATACTTGAGGGAACAGTGCCTTACAGAGATTTATTCG
>URWK01000190.1 GCA_900551505.1 uncultured Ruminococcus sp.
CGCCTTGTCGCATTCCCCAATGTCGTCCGCACTTACCCAACCTGAATAATTCCTGCTCCTTATAAATTTCCATTTACCATCTGCCGACTCATGATAAATTATTACCGGTTCGCCCGTACTCAATGCACTTTCCTGAAAATAATCAAAGTCCCATATGTCCGCCTTGTACATGAGAATATCATTTGTCGGGAAACTTCTGAGGTTTGTTTCGTTAGTAATTATTCCGTACTTAGCTGTAACAGTCTGCGGAATTGCGTCAAGATTTCTCGAAGCTAAGTAATTTTGTTTCTGCTCCCATGTTATCGGATTTCCATTGACAAAATCACAATCTATGATATACTTTTCAATCATTGATTTAAGCTTACTCCCGTCTATGGTCTTTTCGCAATCCTTTATTTCCACAACGTCCGTTCCGTCAATTCCGGTAAGTTCCTTGTTGTATTCCGCTATTTCTTCTGGCGTTTCAAGAATTTTGCCATCTCTCTCAGCCCAGAATTTCGGAGTAAGCATTTCAGCAGTTATGCCGTACCAGTCATAACCTTGCGAATAAGCCGGTTCGGTTTCTGTTGTAGTAACTGTCGTTTCGGTAGTTGTAATTTCTGTGGTAGTAATTGCTGTCACATTTGAAGTTGCTGTTTCCGACTGCAATTCCGAAACGGTCATTGTTGTATCTGTCGCAATGCCGGTTTCTGAATCCGGGTCGGTTACTGCACCGCTACAGCCACAAAGCATTAAAATCAGTGAAATTATAATGCAACGTTTTTTCATTTTTCTTTTGTTCTCCTTATTAAATAAATATTTATATGTATACAAGTATAATACCACATTTTTGTTATGTATGCAATCAAAAAATTTTTTCGGCAGAATGAAACCTTTCGCATGGTCAGAACGTCTAATAAGCGTAAATGAAATTTCAATTACCTTTTTTCAATGAGTTATCTCTCAATCAAAAAAATTTTTCAGAGTGAAACTTTTCACACAACTTGAACGTCTAATAAGCGTAAATGAAATTTCAGTTACATTCCTTTCAGAAAGGAGATGACAAATTGAATAATCTTATCGAAAAAGCGGTTTCAGGTGATGCGGAAGCCTTTATTGAACTCATCGGACAGTACAAGACCGGTTTCTATAAAATTGCTTTTTCCATACTCGGCAATGATAATGATGTAGCAGATGCAATTCAGGAAACCATACTTTCATGTTTTCAGAATATAACATCACTTAAAAACCCTGAATACTTCAAAACCTGGGCGACAAGAATCCTTATCAATAAGTGTAATGACATAATAAGACAGAACAAACACATCTCGTTCTTTGAGCAGATTCCGGAAGTTCCGTATAATCAGGATTTCGGTGACAGCGACTTCAAGCATTGTCTTTCTCAGATTGACGAAAAATACAGACTTATAATTACTCTCTATTATGTAAACGGCTTTTCAGTCAGGGAAATCTCCGAAATGCTTTCAATCAGCCAGAACACCGTGAAAACCAGGCTTTCACGGGCAAGAAACAAGTTTAAATCCATATATATTCAAAATCAGGAGGGGGGATTAAACTGTGAACAACTTTGAAAAATACATAGAGGCAATGAAAAAAGATAGAGAAATACCCGAAAATGTAGAACAAAAATGGCAGGAAACTATCCTTGCAATCCGTCAGACAGCAGACGAGCAGAAAAATAAAGACCATTCAGCAGAAATTTCAGCAGAAAGAAAGGAAGTAAATATTATTATGAAAACTTTTAAGAATATCGCAGTCGCTTGTGCCTGCCTCGTAGCAGTATTCGGAATTTCAGTAGGTACAGCTAAGGTTAATCCGACTTTCGCAGACGCTATGAGCAATGTTCCGATTATCGGCAATGTCTTTGAAAACCTCAGACAGAACGAAAATGTTACCCTCGAAGGTGCGGACGGCGAACAGTATTCCGTAATTAAAGAAAATCCCGTTGACTACAACGTTCTCGAAAAAGAAGCCAGAAAACCGGAAGTTGAAGATGTTACCACAGTTGAAAACAATGGTCTGACACTTACAATCGACAATTACCTCTGTGACGGCGACAATATGGTAATTAACTTCACAGCCGTAAACAACAATCCGAATGTCGAAAATGCAACAGTTCTCTGGGGAGATACATATACACTTATAGACGGAAAATGCATTGACCTTGCAACAGGAATTCAAATGGTTCAGTCAACAGAAACTCCGAACCTCTACACCGGCACAATGTCATTCCCGCTCACATACACCCCGGAAGGAAGCAGTATGACTTACTTCTCAATCTCTGAAAAAACTCCTCTCGAAATCACTTTCAGAAATCTTACAATGGACGTTCCGTTCGGCAAGGACGAAAACAAGGATTTCGGAAGTTTCACAGGCTCTTACAAACTGAGCCTTGGAGTTACACCTGACAGCGAAACAAAGAAATATGATATAAATTACACCGATGAAGCTACAGGAATTGAAATCAAATCCGTTACCAAGTCAAAGCTTGAAACAAAAGTTGAATACGCTCTGCCTTGGAAGTACAGTGACTTTAATGGCACTGAATCTGTTGAAATATTCAGTGAAGACGGAACAAGCGAAGGTTTTGGTCCTAAGTATTCCATCATCTTGCAGGGATATGACGAAAACGGCAACTTAATCTCAGGTTCGGGCTATGGCGGAAAAAATATTTTCGTTGACAAGGACGGCAATCAGTACGACCCTTACGCAGAAGACTTCACAGGCAATGACGGTTTAACAGAAATTAAAACAGGCGGTTTCACAACTACAGAAGCAAAATCAATTACAATCAAGGTAGTCAACAAGCAGGAGCAGGACGAAAACGGCAATATGAAAGTTTTCTTTGAATACACTGTACCGCTTGACTGATAAATTTCCTCTTTAATACTTAATACTCTTCCATAACTTCAAGGGCTGTTGTTTCCTGCAACAGCCCTTGGTTTTTTTATCTTCCGGGGAATTTACGGAGCGGAAAAATTCCGGGGGGGGGGGGGCGGGGCGGGGGCGGGGGGGGGGGCGGGGCCCCGACAACAT
>URWK01000191.1 GCA_900551505.1 uncultured Ruminococcus sp.
ACATTTTTTTTTTATAAACAAAAAAAAAAAAAAAAAAAATCTGCTGTTTTGTTTTGTTTGTCCGGTTTTTTTCTCCCTTTTCTTAAAAAACAAACAATTTTTATAAAAACCCGCCCCCGGCATTACTTCCCGTTAAGGTTCAAGTCCCAGTTTTTCGAGTAATTCCGCAGCAGCATTATAGCCCATCTTTTTCTGTCTGTTGTTCATCGCCGCAACTTCAAGAATTACCGCAAGGTTTCTGCCCGGCTTTACAGGTATTGTAAGTGCAGGCACTTCAACACCGAGTATTGACATACTCTTGTCTTCGTAACCCATTCTGTCATACTGCTTCTTTGAATCCCAGAGTTCAAGCTGTACAATCATGTCAACTTTTTCGGTAATCTTAACCGCACCCATACCGAAAAGACGGCGGACATTGATGATACCGATACCACGGAGTTCAAGGAAGTGACGGATATTGTCAGGTGAGCTTCCGACAAGACTTATATTTGAAACTCGCCTGATTTCAACGGCATCGTCTGCCACAAGTCTGTGACCTCTCTTGACAAGTTCTATTGCGGTTTCGCTCTTACCTACACCGCTTTCACCGAGAATAAGAACGCCTTCGCCGTAGATTTCGATGAGAACGCCGTGACGTGTAATTCTCGGGGCAAGATTGAGATTGAGGAATGCTATAAGGCTTGCGATAAACGGCGAGGTACTTTCGTTTGTTCTGAGCAACGGCACTTCATACTTTTTCGCAAATTCTATCATTGACGGGAAGCACGGAAGTTCTCTTGCTATGACAAGTGCGGAAACTTTCTGGGCAAAAAGTTTTTCAAGTCTTTCATCTCTGAGTTTGTCGTCAAGTGTCGAAAGATACGCAAATTCCATTTTGCCGATAATCTGTATTCTGTTCGGGTTGAAGTATTCATAGAAATCCTGCAACTGTAAACCCGGTCTGTTGACATCATTTTCATCAATCAGAATTTCATTGGGGTCTTTCGGAACGTAGATGATTTCAAGTTTGAATTCATCAATCATTTTCTGAAGCGGTACTGTAAATTTTTGTTCAGCCATGTTTTTAAATTCTCCTTATTATTAATTATATATTCAGAACGAAAATTATAACTGTAATCAATTATAACTTAATTCCGGAATTTTTTCAATATGTATTTGTTAATAAGCGAAAATCTCTTGATTAATCGGCACAAAAGTTATATCATAATATTCAGAGAGAGAAACTTAAACGGGAGGAAAAAATGAAAAAAATTATAGCAGTAATCATAAGCGGATTTCTGCTTTTCCACAGTCTGATTATCGCAGAATGTTCCGCTTATGAAAAAGTTCCCTGGAATACATCAATGCAGTACCGGCAGATAATTCAATACGGCAGGATTGCAGAACCTGACGATTTGCACAATGTATCCGTAAAATTTTGTGAAGAATTTACGGGCAGAAAAGTTTCCGAAACAAACAGTTTTCATTCCAGACCGGATATTCTTACAGCTGTTTCGGATACACTGAAATACCTTGAAACAAACGCCCTTGCCTGCTCACAGAACTATGTTACATTCAGCCAGCTTAAATCCTTTATTGATTATTATGCGGGGCTTGTGAGTGTAGCAATACCTGAACCGCAACTTAAACTTTCGGGCAACCTGACATATGAAGATACAGGCGAAATATTGTCTTCTGTATTTGGAAGAACAGGTTTTGAATACGCACTTGAGAATGGTTATATATTGCCGTTTCCGAAAGACTGGAACAATATTGATGCGGATTACTTTGTCCATCGCTGTGAACTTCACGATATTGCAATAAACTTTGTAAGGCGTTATGCGGAAAGTATCAGCAAAAATATTTCTCTGATTTCAAGTTATGAAGTTGATATGATTTTCAGGAATATTTATAACTATTTGAGATTTTTCAGAATCTTCGTGCCACAGGATAAGAGTAATGGGAAAAATTATAACTGGTACTTCACACAACTTGACACAGGCGATGAAAGCAGTATGAATTGTATGCCTGCAATGGCTTGTATGGCGTTAAAGTGGAGAGATGAAAATTTCAGTCTTACCCCTGAAAGTCTCAGAAATTTATACGGAATAAAGGGCGGTTGGTATCCGTCACAGTTAAGAAATTGTCTTGAAGATTTCGGAGCTGATTACGAAACACATTCCGCCATTCAGGAAAACATTATAAGCGACCTTAACAACGGCAATATTATTCTCACTCAGATTTCAACAGCTGACCCTGAAAATTACGGTCACTGTATGGTTATCTACGGTTACAGGAAAGTAAACTCCGAATATAACTTTCTCATATATGACCCGCTGATAATTTCACCCGATAATGAACCGCTTATTATTTCAATTCCCTATGCCATGCACATAATCAGACGCTTCACCAGCGAATACATCACCATTTCCGCACAGGGAAATTATTATTAATGCTGAAATCCGACATAATATGATTTTGTTTTTTGGCTAATCGGTAAATATTTTCGTGTGTACTTGAAATCCTGATACAATTATGTTATCATATAATATATAAAAATTCACACAGTGGAAGGGAATGGTATGACATGGCTGATGAACAGGTAAAAGCACTTATTGAAAAAGTCAGAAAAAAACTTAACGGTGCGGATTTCAGTAATTTCACCGGAAGATTTGCAGTTCAGATTAACCTCACAGGCAAAGTTGAAGGTGTCTTTTATATTGAAATACTCGATGGCGTATTGTCTGTTGAACCATATGAATACATAGATAAAACAGGTGCTGTCAGCATTACAAAGACTAATTTTGAAAGACTTCTTCTTAACGGACGTATCGGACTTGATTCACCTAAGATTGAAAAGGTCGAGGGCGATAAGGAAAAACTTTCACAGTTTTTTGCTCTCTTTGCAAAGTAAAAATTTATCTAAAAAAGCCATCGGAACTTTTTAATGTTCCGGTGGTTTTTTCACTTCGGGAAGTGGGGGGGGGGGGGGGGGGGGGGGGGGGGGGGGGGGGGGGGGGGGGGGGGGGGGGGGGGGGGGGGGGGGGGGGGGG
>URWK01000192.1 GCA_900551505.1 uncultured Ruminococcus sp.
GGTTGCGCTGCGTTGCTGCTCGTCCTCTTCTCGTCTGTCTTCTTCCCCCCCTCCCCCCCCCCCCGCCGCCCCCCCCCGCCCCCCCCGCCCCCCGCCCCCGCCCCCCCCCCCGCCCCCCCCCCCCCCCCCCCCCCCCCCCCCCCCCGCCCCACATCCCACTCTCCGCATACTTAAAGCTATGAGAGAAATTTCAGAAATGCTGATACAGAAAAGAGTTGAATATATTTGGCGGAAACAAGAAAACTAAGCGAACAGGAAATTGAAAACCTGAAACGCTGGAGGTTAATCCTCGGTTCAGACAGCGAAGACACTTTTAATTCAATGAGTGCCGGCAATGCAGGACTTACGGGAGAATACGACATGATGGACATGGCACTCAATTCAATATACGGCGGAGGACTTGGGAATGACTTCGGTCAGGGCAGAAAAGGGGCAGGCAACGGAGCTTCCAGCCCGGTTGTTTCAAAGTGGCTCGGTGATATACGTTCACTGTTTGACAAAGATACAGTAACAATTATCCAAAATGATGCTATCGAAAGAAAAGGACTTAAACAACTTATTTTTGAACCTGAAATCCTTGAAAAACTCGAACCGGACATAAATCTGGCAACAACACTTCTCACCCTGAAAGACCAGATTCCGAAACGTTCAAAGGAAAACGTCCGTGCCTTTATTGCGAAGATAGTTGAGGAAATCAATAAACTTCTCGAAAATGATATAAGGCAGGCTATTGTATCTGCTCTCAATAAAAGACAGCATTCCCCTATCCCGAATGTTTCGGCGATAGACTACAAAACCACTATAAGACGCAATCTTAAACATTACAGTTCGGAACTCGGAATGATAGTTCCGGAAAGATTCTGGTTTTTCGACCACGCTTCAAAAACCAACAGCCGTCATGTAATAATTGACATCGACCAGAGCGGTTCTATGGGACAATCCGTTATATACTCGTCAATTATGGCTTGTATTCTCGCAAGTATGAATTCCATAAAGACACATATAGTGGCATTCGATACGCAAATAGTTGACCTGACCGAAAAGACCGATGACCCTGTTGACCTGCTCTATGGCTTTCAGCTTGGGGGAGGAACTGACATAAACAAATCAATAAAGTATTGTCGCCAATTCATAGAAGAACCCTCCAGGACAATATTCTTTCTGGTTTCAGACCTTGACGAAGGCGGTAACAGAAACGCTCTTTACAGAAACATAGAAGAAATGAAAGAAGACGGCGTTACCGTAATTTGTCTGCTTGCAATTGCTGACGGCGGAAAACCTTATTATGATGCTGTTTCCGCTAAACACATAGCAGGTATGGGCGTACCGGTTTTCGCCTGTCCGCCTGAGAGATTGCCCGAACTGCTCGCAAATGCTTTCAGCGGTCACAGCCTTGAAGGATTTGAAAATTCAAACAAAAAACAATAACCACAGGAGAAAATACATTATGAACATTCTTTTTGAAACAAGGGACAGATTAAAGAAATCTGCTATCGCAGGTTCTTCACTGATATCAGAAGACTTCAGATTAAAAAAACTTGCCGAAAGCTTCTCGGCGGTAAAGGACAAATCGCCCGTCTTAGCCCAGATTTACTCGAAACTCAGCGACCTGCTCAGTGCAGACAAGGAAACCCGTGCCTTTAAGTTACTCGAATGTATCGCTTTTCTTGATGCAGTATGTACCACGCAATTTACATATGACTTACCAGATGCCGAAATAGTTCCTTTTAAGGCTTACACTGACGAAGTCCCTGAAACTCAGATTGCCTACAGTGAATTTTACCCCATACACGAAGCACTTACTACAACCGGAGGCGGAAGATACGCAATACTTCAAAGTGCTTACCAGCAGAACTCACCTGTCTTCAAAGATATAAGGATACTTCCGGAACTCGTGGCAGGACTCGGCGATGCCTACGGCGAAATCGGGACACTTTGTTCACATATACTTGCGACTTACGGAAAGAAAGCTATTCCTATACTCAAGGACGGTTTCGACCCGAAGGGCAAGACTGTTATGGCTCGCAGACTTGCAACTATTGCTATGATTGCAGGAGCTGAAGAAAACGAATTTTACCTTTACGCACTCGACAACGGAAACATAGCCGTAAGAACACAGGCCTTGTCGGCTCTCAGATATTATGATAAAAACACCGACATTCTGATTAAAGCGACTTCTACAAAAAATGCAAACGAAAAAAATTCCGCTCTTCTGGCTCTCAGCAAAATCAAAGACGGCAAAGCGGACGAATTCTGGATTGAATTTTTCACAAAACACAAAGATATGGAAACTATCATACAAGAACCTTACATAGTGCAGGGACAATCTGAAATCATTAAATATGAAGTTACAAAATTTCTCCGTGAAAAGCTTGATAATACTCTGGAAAACGACAAGTCATATTACTGGTTTCATCTCGCAAGAAGCATTTTCGGAAAGGACTCCCCTGAAATCCGTGAAATCATCACAAAGTTCTTCTCAAGAAACACCACACACAAACAGAATTACTATTCGATGTGCAATGATTTTCTTAATGTCATTTGTCACAATTACTACTTTTTCCCTACGCCTGACTATATTGATTTTATGTACAGCCTTGCAAAGATTCTTGATGGTACGGTCAAAAGCTATCAGGCATGGAAGTCGGGAATAGGCTTTGTTCCGCAACAGATTTTCATGCTCCTGCTCCTTAAAGACCCTGATTACGCATTCGAGAGATTTATAAAGAATGCCGAAAAAGACCATGCAAGAGCAACTATTAAAAATATTATTTCAATGGCTTTCAAAAATGTTGTTTTCGATGACAGGACAAAGAGATATGCCGAAAAAGTTGAATTATATCAATGGTTTTCTGACGGTTTTCAATTTGATTGCCATGAAATGTACATACCGCTCCCTGAAAACTTCGACTACAAGAAATTCTCAGATGCACTTTTCACTGATGACAACAATTTTTAATTTCTGCCAATTGACTTTTTTATAATATTATTTTTTGTTCGGGGGGCGACCGCCTGCTTCGCA
>URWK01000193.1 GCA_900551505.1 uncultured Ruminococcus sp.
ACTTGAAAACAAGCCTTTTATCATTAATGTCTATCATTCTGTAAGTCGTGAGCAGGTGGAAATTTACCTTTACAAACTCACCTATGACTTGCTTATCGGAGTAATCAACGAAAAGTCCGCCAATATGTCAGTCAGAGATGAAGACAAAAAATTTATTGCGGATTTCTATAAGTACGCTTTTGTCGGCATAATGCTCAACTGGATAAAAGACGGCATGAAAGAAAATCCCGAAAAAATTATTGAAAGCCTGAGTACTCTTATACACGGAAATATCAGCAAGGCTCTTGACAATTACAGAACCGACCGCCATAACTGATTGTTGCCTTAAATTCTGACAGTTCGGGGGGGGGGGGGGGGGGGGGGAGGCCCCCAGAACAATTCCCCGTTAACCTTACAATCTGGCTGATATGATAAACTTTTTATCAAAGCTGTCTTTCTGTTTATTGTATAACTCCGCTAATCTGTATATAATATAGACATAAACAAAAAAAACAATTAAGACTATCAAAAACGGAGGTTGTTATATATGTATTACTCAAGCGGAAATTATGAAGCATTCGCACGTCCTCAGAAACCGGAAGGTGTTGACAGAAAATCAGCTTATATTGTGGGGTCAGGTCTTGGAGCTTTAGCAGCAGCTTGTTTCCTTGTGCGTGACGGACAAATGAAAGGCGAACACATTCACATTCTTGAAAAAGGCGAACTTGCAGGCGGTGCGTGTGACGGTTATAAATATGAAGGTCTTGGATATGTTATGAGAGGCGGACGTGAAATGGATAACCACTTTGAATGTATGTGGGATTTATTCCGTTCCATTCCGTCAATCGAAACCGAAGGTGTAAGTGTACTTGACGAATATTACTGGCTTAACAAGAAAGACCCTAACTATTCGCTTATGAGAGCTACCGAAAATCGTGGGCAGGACGCTCACACAGACGGAAAATTCGATATATCCGATAAGGGTGCTATGGAGATTATGAAACTTTTCTTCACTCCTGACGAAGCACTTTACGACAGAAAGATAACAGACTTCTTCGATGATGAAGTTCTCAATTCAAACTTCTGGCTTTACTGGCGTACAATGTTCGCTTTTGAAAACTGGCACAGTGCCCTTGAGATGAAACGTTACATTCAGCGTTACATTCACCACATCGGCGGACTTCCGGACTTCAAGGCACTGAGATTTACAAAGTACAATCAGTATGAATCAATGATTCTGCCGATGATTAAGTACCTCGAAAGCTACAATGTTCTGTTCCATTTCAAAACACAGGTTGTAAATGTTGAATTTGACATTCAGTCTGACAGAAAAGTTGCAAAATCAATTCAGGTTATCCGTGATGGCAAGGAAGAAAACATTGACCTTACCGAAAATGACCTTGTATTTATCACCAACGGCGGTTGCGTTGAAAATTCGACTTTCGGCTCACAGAATACCCCCGCTCCTTTCAATACGGAAATCAAAGAAGGTGGCGGTTGGGATATGTGGAGAAAGATTGCCGCACAAGACAGCTCTTTCGGTAATCCTGACAAGTTCTGCTACAACCCCGAAGAAAGTAACTGGATGAGTGCAACCGTTACTACCCTCGATGACAAGATTCCGCCTTACATTCAGAAAATCTGCCAGCGTGACCCGTTCTCAGGCAGGACAGTAACAGGCGGTATTGTAACAGTTAAGGACTCAAACTGGTTACTTAGCTGGACTTTCAACAGACAGCCTCAGTTCCGCTCACAGCCTAAGAATCAACTTGTAGGCTGGATTTACGGACTGTTCAGCGACAAGGAAGGTAATTTCGTAAAGAAACCTATGCGTGAATGTACAGGTAAAGAAATTTGCATGGAATGGCTTTATCACCTCGGAGTACCTGAAAGCGAAATCGAAACCCTTGCAGAAAACAGTGCAAATACAGTTCCTTGCATGATGCCGTATATTACAGCGTTCTTCATGCCGAGAACGAAAGGCGACCGTCCTGATGTAGTTCCTGCCGGTGCTGTTAACTTCGCATTTCTCGGACAGTTTGCGGAAACAGAACGTGATACCATCTTCACTACAGAATACTCAATTCGTACAGGCATGGAAGCAGTTTACACACTGCTTGACATTGACAGAGGCGTTCCGGAAGTCTGGGGAAGCGTTTATGATGTCCGTGACCTGCTGAATGCTACAGTTCAGTTACGTGACGGTAAGAAGCTTACCGAACTCAATCCGCATCTTCTCGAAAAACTCGCCCTCAAAGCACTGCTCAGAAAAGTTGAAAATACCGAAATTGAAAAGCTCCTCAAAGAATACAATGTAATCTGACAGTCTTTTTATAAACCAATGAGCCGGGCGGCGCCCCGGGCGGCGGGGCGCGCCCGCGAAAAATATAAATTATAACATAACAAAGGAGTAAAAACAATAAGGCTATTAGCCATTTAGAGGAATAATGTATATAATAAGACATAAAAAATGCAGGAGTGGGCACATGTGTGCTCACTCCTTGGTATGGTTTTATGTAACGATACTTAGTTATCGGACAATGGTGTTGCGTACATCAGGCCCAATACCGATGTACTTTACTGGGACGCCGGTGTATTCCTCCACATACTCCACAAACTCTTTAGCTGCTTTGGGGAGAGAGGCGTAAGAAGTGCAACCAGAAGTGTTCCAGCCGCCAACGAAACTCTTGTATATGGGGTCACAGTTTTCTGTGTCCATAGGAAAATAGTCGACGGTCATAGGCCAGCAGCTGTTTTTATCGTTTAAGAGATACGAGGTACACACTTTTACTTCGCCGAGCTTTTGGCCAATCTTACCGAGAGTGTCCATGTGCATTAGGCAAAGTTCAGTAATGCCATCAACAATAACGGCATTTCTTAAGCGAACCAAATCAAGCCAGCCGCATCTCCGAGCCTTTCCGTATGCATTATACTCATGACCGAGTTCACGAATAACTCTGGCAGTAGTACCAAACTCTTCGGTATTAAAAGGCCCTTCTCCAACACGTGAACAAT
>URWK01000194.1 GCA_900551505.1 uncultured Ruminococcus sp.
TCTTGCGTTTTACTGAAGGCTTTTCGTAATGTTCTCTCTTGCGAACTTCAGCGATAACTCCGTCCTTGGCACATGACCTCTTAAATCTCTTAAGAGCAGTATCCAATGATTCGTTCTTACCAACACGAACTTCTGCCATTTTCTCAAATCCCTCCCTTTGCCACTAAGACAGAGGTTATATACTAAACTTCCTTTCGGTCATTCATTAAAAGATTTCAGGGAAGTCAGTCAACAAATTTGTATTGTGTTATACAATTTATGTTTATTCCTCAATATATTTAATTGTAGCATAAAAGCTATGTGTTTGTCAAGTAGTGAGGAAAAATTTATTTACATAATACAAAGTGATTTCAGGCAAAGAAGTATATTTTACCAGCTCCGTCTGAAAATACATGAGTAATTATTTTACTACGATATTTACAAGCTTGTTCGGAACATAGATTTTCTTGACAATGTTCTTGCCTGCTGTAATTTCCTTGATTTTTTCATCGTTTTCAGCCATGGCAATGATTTCGTCCTTATCTGTGTCAACGGCAACAGTAAGTTTCGACCTGAGCTTTCCGTTAATCTGGATTACAATTTCCATCATTTCTTCAACGCAAAGGCTTTCATCATATTTTACCCATTCCTGTTCATTGAGCATACCCTTGAAACCGAGAGCCTGATAAATTTCTTCTGTGATGTGAGGTGCAAACGGATTGAGCATAATCAACAAATCTCTGTATTCTTTCTTGTTGATTGTACCGATAGCGGAAATTTCATTGAGCAGAGCCATCATTGTTGCGATAGCGGTATTGAATTTCAGGCTTTCGATGTCTTCGGAAACTTTCTTTATAGCCTTGTGGAAGCTCGGTTCAAGTTCCTTTCTGTAAGCATCGCCATCAATTACGCAGTCCTGCAATGACCATATCTTGTCAAGAAATCTCTTGCAACCCTTTATGCTTGAAGTCTTCCACGGAGCAGTCTTTTCAAAGTCGCCGAGGAACATTTCGTACATTCTGAGGGTATCTGCACCATATTCTCTTACAACGTCATCAGGATTGATTACATTGCCTCTGGACTTTGACATTTTGATGTACTTGCCGGGATTTTCAGGGTCTTCACCGAGAATCATTCCGTGTGAAGTTCTTCTCATGTAAGGTTCTTTTGTATTTACTGCACCGATATCATAAAGGAACTTGTGCCAGAATCTCGAATAGAGCAAGTGAAGTGTGGTGTGTTCCATACCGCCGTTGTACCAGTCAACAGGCATCCAGTAATCGAGGGCTTCTTTTGATGCAAGTTCGTTTTTATTGTGTGGGTCGCAATAGCGGAGGAAGTACCATGACGAACCTGCCCACTGTGGCATTGTGTCTGTTTCACGCTTTGCAGGGCCTCCGCAGTGAGGACAAGTAGTATTGATAAAGCTTTCGAGAGTTGAAAGCGGGCTTTCGCCGTTATCGGTAGGCATATAACTTTCAACATCAGGAAGTCTGAGCGGAAGTTCACTTTCAGGAATTGCCACATAACCGCACTTGTCGCAGTGGACAATCGGAATAGGTTCGCCCCAGTATCTCTGACGTGAGAAAACCCAGTCACGAAGCTTGTAATTTACCTTCGGAGTACCCTTGCCGGTTTCTGTAAGCCATTCTTTAATCTTAACCTTAGCTTCTTCAACTGAAAGTCCGTCAAGGAATCCGCTGTTTACCATAATGCCTGTTGCACAGTCGGTAAATGCTTCCTTTTCAATATCTCCGCCCTTTACAACTTCTATAATCGGAAGATTGAAGACCTTTGCAAAATCATAGTCACGGGTATCGTGTGCAGGAACTGCCATGATAGCACCGGTTCCGTATGACATAAGAACATAGTCAGAAATGAAAATCGGAATTTCTCTGTCATTCACAGGGTTTACGGCTCTTACGCCCTTGATTTCAACGCCTGTTTTTTCTTTTGCCATTTCGGTTCTTTCAAAGTCTGATTTTCTTGAAGCCTTTTCCTGATATTCCTTAATCTCATCATTATTTGTGATTAAGTCTTTCCACTTGTCAAGCATTGGGTGTTCAGGTGAAATAACCATGTAAGTCGCACCGAAAAGTGTATCAGGTCTTGTTGTGTATATTTTAAGTGTATCGCCTGCTGTAGTTGCGAAATCCACTTCCGCACCTGTTGAGCGGCCAATCCAGTTTTTCTGTGTAGCCTTAATTTTATCGAGGTAATTTACTTCTGAGAGGTCATCGAGCAATCTCTGTGCATATTCGGTAATTTTCAGCATCCACTGAGATTTTACCTTTCTTACAACTTCACCGCCGCATCTTTCGCAGACACCGCCGACAACTTCTTCATTTGCAAGAACGACTTTACAGGAAGTACACCAGTTAACAGCCATTTCCTTTTTGTAAGCAAGACCTTTCTTGAACATCTGGAGGAAAATCCACTGTGTCCATTTGTAATATTCAGGGTCTGTAGTATTGATTTCCCTGTCCCAGTCAAACGACATTCCGAGTGATTTAAGCTGTTCTTTGAAGTGCTTTACATTTCTTTCGGTAACGATTGCAGGGTGAATATGGTTCTTTATAGCGTAATTTTCTGTAGGAAGTCCGAAAGCATCCCAGCCCATCGGGAAAAGCACATTATAACCTTCAAGTCTTCTCTTTCTTGAAACAACGTCCATTGCGGTATACGGACGTGGATGACCTATATGAAGTCCCTGTCCTGACGGATACGGAAATTCAACGAGGGCATAGAACTTTGGCTTTGAATAGTCTTCACTTGCTTTAAAAGTGTGGTTTTCGTCCCAGATTTTCTGCCACTTCTTTTCTATGGCGGAAAAATCGTATTTTGTACTCATTTTTCTTCAATCCTTTTCTTTATTTTGTCAGTTCTTTCGGGGGGGGGGGGGGGGGCGGGGGCGGGGGGGGGGGGGGGGGGGCCCCGCCCCGCGCCAGATGGTTTATTATTTTTGGGATGTGATATTTGTTTTTTTATGGTGTGAAAAGAGGTAGGTAGAAAGA
>URWK01000195.1 GCA_900551505.1 uncultured Ruminococcus sp.
TGAATATCGCCCCTAATAAAAATCAAACAGCGGGGCAGTTCTGGCAGGAATTCTGGTGTAAGCTACTGTACTATCAAGAAGTCCTTGTAATTGACTTCAACGGTCAAAAAATTATTGCCGATGATTTCAACATGACAGAATATGCCGTTACTGATACGATTTTCACGCAGGTTTCGAGGGGTGATTTTATCTTTCACCGAAATTTCAAGATATCCGATGTTTTCTATTTAAGGTATACTAATGCAAACATCAATGCTTTTATCAAAAATATTTTTGATATGTATGATAAACTGACAACCGAAGCAGAAAACAACTACACTAAGGGCGAAAAGGGTATTTTGGAGGTTGGAGCTGTAGCGAGGGGCGATAAGGACTTTGAAAAAAGCTTCCAGACACTCATGAACGAAAATTTCAAGTCATATTTTAAAGCGAAAAATGCCGTTCTTCCGCTTTTTAATGGCTATAAGTATACACCAAATGGTCAGGCAACTTCATATAAGTCAACAGAAATCAGTGATATAAAAGTGATTTTTGATGAAGCCATAACAAGAGCATCGCAAATATATAAGGTTTCTCCTGCTCTCTTTAAGGGTGACATTGCTGGCATAAAAGAGGCACTGGATTTAACTTTGACTGCCTGTATTTCTCCTCTTGCTCACATAGCAGAGAAAGAGTTTACTGCAAAGGAGTTTACAAGGGAGCAGGTCATTTCAGGCAATCGCATTTTTTTTATAGACACAGCACATATAAAACATATTGACATTTTTGATATGGCAACAAACATTGACAAACTTATTGCAAGCGGCTTCGCATCAGTGAACGAAATCAGAGAAAGTGCAGGTCTGACATGGATTAATGAAAAGTGGGCAGATGAACACTACATGACAAAGAACTATCAAACAGTAAAAGAAACTAAAAGGAGTGATAATTAATTGTTCTGGGAGATTAAACAGAGTGCTATGTCAAAGATTGTTGAATTGTATATTTATTCTGAAGTTGTGAAAGAAAAAGTTGACCACACTACATGGGAAATTAAGCAGTCAGAAACATCGGCAGATTATTTCAGGGCTAAGCTTGAAGAGTGTGGGGAAATTGACAATATTAATATCTTCATTAACAGCTTGGGTGGTTCAGTCCTCGAAGGTTTAGGCATATACTCACAGCTGAAACGTTGTAAAGCGTACAAGACGGTGTATATTGATGGTTTTGCGTGTTCAATCGCTTCCGTCATAGCTATGGCAGGCGATAAGATTATAATGCCACGCAATACGCTTATGATGATACATAACCCGATTGCGACAGTATGTGGAAATTCAGAGCAGCTCAGAAAAGCGGCGGAACAGCTTGACGTATTCAACAAGGCAAGCGTGCAAGCCTATGTAACACGCAGTAATGGAAAAGCGACAGAAGAAGACCTGAAGAAAATGATGGACGATGAAACATACTTAACCGCTATGCAGTGTGTGGAGATGGGGCTTGCGGACGAATTCGCAGACGAAATTGATATGTCAAAAGCAAAGCAGGAACTAAAGACTGACAACTTTCAGCAGAACGCTTTACAGTCAATAACTAAATTTTTTGGGAGGAATTTTACAGTATGATTAATCTCGATGTTCTCAAACAGAAGAAAATGGATATCATGAATGGGCTTGCACAGGCAATCAGGGAAAACAATGATGAAAATTTGCAGAAATACATGACTGACTGGGCTGATACAGTACAGGAACAGGTCATAGCGGAAGCACAGGGTATTGTTGACACTGCCGATACCACAATTCTTTCGGCAAGAGGGGTCAGACAGCTTACAAGCAAAGAAAAGAAGTTCTACGAAACCTTTATCACGTCCGCAAAGCAAAGTGGAACAATCACCGGCATTGATGCAATTCTGCCGGAAACCGTCATTGACAGTGTACTTGAAGATATCTCGACAAATCACGCTTTACTCGGGCTTATTAATTTCCAAAATACCACAGCAATTACAAAAATGGTAGTAAATAAGGAGGGTGTACAGCAGGCAGCATGGGGCGAACTCACTTCCACCATCTCAAAGCAGCTGGAAGGAAGCGTAGGCGTAATTCAGACAAATCTCTCCAAACTTTCCGCTTATATGTTCGTATCAAAGGATATGCTTGACCTCGGACCACAGTGGATAGACAGATATGTGCGTGCAACCCTCGCTGAAGCGTGTGCTACAGCACTTGAAGTAGCTATAGTAGACGGTACTGGTAAAAATCAGCCTATAGGCATGACACGAAGCGTGTCAGACACTGTAACAGTGACCGGAGGCGTTTATCCGCAGAAAGACAGTATCACAGTGAACGCCCTTGATAAGGTCACATACGGCACAATTCTTTCTATGCTTTCAAAGTCACCTACTGGAAGAACGAGAACCATCAGCAGAGTAGTAGCTCTGGTAAATCCTGTGGACTATTTCTCGAAGGTAATGCCTGCGACTACCATACTGCTTCCAGACGGCTCATACAGAAATAACGTACTTCCTTTCCCTACTGACATCATTCAGAGCGTAGGCGTACCAGAGGGTAAAATGGTTATAGGACTTCCACAGCGTTATTTTATGGGTGTAGGTACAACTAAAGAAGGCAAGATTGAGTATGACGACAGCTACAAGTTCCTTGAAGATTTCAGAACCTACATAGTGAAGCTTTACGGCACAGGCAGACCGCTTGACGACAACGCCTTTTTGCTCCTTGACATCTCAGACCTTCAGGACGTAAATCCCGTTGTTTCGACTACACCAGTAAACGAAACCCGTCTTTCTGCCCTCACTTTCGGTTCACTCACACTTTCACCTGCATTTGACAAAAATACCGTTTACTACACCACAACAACTACAGCAAGCACAAATACAATCACGGCAACAGCTAAAGATACTGAAGCCACTGTAGTCATCAAAAACGGCTCAACGACTGTAACAAACGGTTCTGCGGCTACATGGGTAACAGGCG
>URWK01000196.1 GCA_900551505.1 uncultured Ruminococcus sp.
TCACAAAAATCAACGGATAGTTTTTCTGCGCCACATAATCGATTGTCAGCAAATCGCGGGTAAGCGGAACCATCAGACCACCTGCTCCTTCCAGCAAGACCGCATCATAAGTTTCACTCAACTGGCGGGTAGCCTTTTCTATCTTGTCGAAATCAATCGGACGATTATCTATTTCGGCGGCCAAGTGAGGGGAGCAGGGATAAGTAAATATCTCGGGCATGGTCAGTCCGCTTTCATCTTCCGGCAGCAAACCGGTTCCCATAATCTTACGGTGCAGTTCGATATCTTCCGACATACCGACATTTCCCGTCTGAATAAACTTCTGCGTAATGGTACGCACACCTTGTTCGTTCCATGTCTTTGCCAGATAACCGGTTGCATAACTCTTTCCGACATTGGTATCAATGCCGCTCACAAAAAAAACATTGTCTTTCATATTATTACATTTTATTTTTTACAAATCATATAAATAGGATGATAAGTCAGCGGAACGGTTCCGTCGGGAGCTGTGTACTGTTCCCTATAGCGGCGGCAGAAATCATCCAGTTCTCCCCTCGTCCAGCTCTGGCGACGTATGCCCGTCACTCCCGTTTCCTTCAGATGCTTCAGTACCTCCAGCGGCGAAGCGAACGACAACTTCAGTTTTTCCTCACTGCTATATACAATCTGATATTCAGACGACAATACATCTGTCAGTTCCTTCAGCGAACGGTAAGGAAGCGTATCCGAAGTAAGCGATACCACCTCTTTTACATTCTGAGGGCCAAATGTACTGAAAGCCAGATAACCATCGGCCGTCAGGAGCTTGCGACAGCCTGCCAGAAACTTCTCCGGCTGGTCGAACCACTGAATGGCAGAGCACGACACAATCAGATTCTGCCCCGACGGGAAATTCAGCGCCTCTGCATCGGATGCAGCAAAATGAATCCTCTTATTGGCAAGCAAATCGGTAAGATACGGTTTCACTTCGGGACACAAGTCGTTCAGCAACAAGCGTTCGGGAGTAGCACGATGCAGAAAGGCACGGGTAAACATGCCTGTTCCACAACCAATCTCCAGCACGTTACGCCGTCCCTCCGATGGGATATACTTGCCTATCGCATCAGCCATGTGATAAGCAATCTGCCGCTGTACATCCGCCCGTATGGAATAACTGCCCACAGCCTTGGCAAAACGGCGGCGAATCAACGTCTTGTCAATTCTTCCCCCTTTCCTTACAGCAGGCGGTCGAGTTCTCGGAGTTACCGCAACCGGCGAAAATCTTGAAAAAGCTCTTGAAAAAGCCTATAAAGCAGTTGGAAAAATCAACTTTGAAAATGCTCACTATCGTAAGGACATAGGCAAAAAAGCACTTGACGCAAAGAACTGAACAGTGTATTATTAATATGAAAAATGGGGCGGACAAGGTTCGCCCCTGTTTTTTAAGGCGGCAGGAAAGGAGGAAGACATATGGAAAAAGTAAGGTTTCACAACCCCAAAGGCTATATAAAGATTGGCTTAATAGCAAATATTATGTTTGTATTGTTTATAATAATTTGTATGGTTTATTACAAGATATTCTCAAAAACAGACCAACCAAACTATTTTATTGAAACAATTGCCTATTTGCTGGAATCATTCGGGTTTGTTTTTATGCTCGGTTCGTTCGTGGGATTTATTTCAATACTCAGAGATTGCAGATTAATGAAAGTTTCAACGTGCATATATTTTGCGGTAGAACTGGTCATGATAATCCTTGACTTCAATATTTTTGATGTTTCGCAATTTTACAATCCTTGTTCCAAAGCATTGGTCATAGGTCACTGTATATTTTCGGCATTTGTGTGCATGACTTTCATGGGTCTTGACAAGAAAAATACAAAACTTCAACTTATAGTTGCGATTGCGAGTGGAATAATGTTACTTGGCGTTTTTGCGATAGCATATAATGTCAGAGTTTATGCGAGTATCCTTATAAATTCGTTTGCGTACATATTTCTGTACAGTTCGCTGTTGCATCTGATAAAAATGGAAGATATTGAATTTAACTGCCATGGCGACAATGCGAAAGTTACAGTTTATAAAAGTAGTTTCTTTGATGAAAAGAAGTAAAGATAAGAAAGTCGGGGGGGGGGGTTTGTAAATTTTAAAAAACCCCCCCCCCGAACTACTTCCCTAATCACTTAGCTACTTAAACGTTTTAACAAACATTTTCTCTGCTATTAAAAATTCATATACTGTTAATCAATAAATTTAATTTAAGCCTTGCATATGTGAAAAATAAATAGTATACTATTAACATAAATATGTTAAAGATTTAATCATTGTAGGGAGGGATTTTAATGAAATCTGTAAAAAGAAAATTATATACATTTCTTGCCGTTACGTTAGTTATGGGCGGTATTGCCTTAATGCCCGAAATTAACAGCAATATGGCATTTACGCCGTCAGAAATAAGTGTAAATGCTCTTGACATATCGAACCTTGTAACTACGGGAAATTATAAGGGGTTCGATTACCTGATAACTTACGAAGGCACTATTCTGACAGGATACACCGGCGGTCTTGCCGATGTGGTTGTTCCGGAAACTATCATTACATACACAAGAGATGAATTTCCTGTACCGGTCGAACTTTCTGTTACCGGGCTTAACAAAACTTTCTATGAGAACAAGACTGTTAAATCCGTAACTATTCCCGAAGGTGTCAGAAGCCTTGGCGACAGTACTTTTTATTCATGTACAAATCTTACAGAAATCAGTCTTCCCGAAAGCCTTAAATCTATGGGAACATGGACTTTTAACGGCTGTGGAATTACTTCAATAAATATACCTGCAAATCTTGTTCTTGCAGAAAGTTCATTCAGATTCTGTCCCGACCTGAAAACCATAACTTTTACCGAAGGCAGAAAATCACTTAATTCTCAGTATGTATTTGAATATGTCTCCGCAACTTCAATAATACTTCCGGAATCGCTTGAAGT
>URWK01000197.1 GCA_900551505.1 uncultured Ruminococcus sp.
ATCCCGAAAGTTTTTCGGTAAGCAGTGCATTGAAAGCAGTATTTTTTATATCATCATTTACGGATGAAATAGCTGTAACAATACGTCTTGCCTTGGCGTGAAGTGCGGAATTTCTTCCGGCAACGGCACGTATTTCATAAGCATTTGATTTCAGATACTGTTTATTCCAGAACGTACCGAGGTTTACAATTTCCTGAGAAACTCCCGGATACTTTGCTTCCATGACATGAGGGGCTGTGCCGTCAGCGATAATTATTTTCTTATCGTGTATAACCACCGCATCGAGTGAACTTGTATCTGAAGAACAGTAATAAACATCAACATTACAGTCATCACCGTAGCGTTTTGCAATTTTCTTCATAAGTGTGGATTTTCCTGTTCCGGGTCCGCCCTTGAGAATGTATGTGTAATAATCGGGTTTGTCAAGCTGGTCAAAGAACTTTGAGCGGAATCCAGTTGAAGAAACTCCCCCAAGAAAATATGAAGTAATCATATTGAAAGCCTCCGTTTTATCTGTTTTTTTATTATATCATATGCAGATAATGACTTTCTGACACTGAAAATATGAAAAATTATATAACTTACCGGAAACTTAAAGCCCCTGTTCATCGGCGTAAAAGCTGGATAAACAGGGGCTTTATAAGTAATTTATTTACCGGTTATCAGTCAACAGTAACAATAGTTCCTTTAAGTTCTCTGCCTGCTCCGATTGCATTTGATTCATCGGTATCAATATGCATTGCACGGGCAAACTTTTCTGAAACTCTTACTACTACATCGCCAAGGATAGCCTTTCTTTCAGGTGTGTCGACTCTTACCCAGACAATATCCTTATCTTTTACGCCGAGTTCTTCAGCATCAGCAGGTGTAAGGTGAATGTGACGTTTTGCAACGATTACGCCTTCACTGATTTCAACTTCTCCGCACGGTCCGATAAGCTTGCAAGCTCCTGAACCTGCAACATCGCCTGATTCTCTGATAGGAGCAACTATACCGATTGAACGTGCATCTGTTGCGGAAAGTTCAACCTGATTTGCACTTCTTTCAGGGCCGAGAATTGAAACATTCGGAAGTGACTTCTTAGGACCTACAACTGTTACTCTTTCTTCACAAGCGAACTGTCCCGGCTGTGAAAGGTCTTTTTTCTTTGTAAGTGTAGCACCTTTTCCGAAAAGAACTTCAAGAGTTTCCTTTGTTACATGTACGTGTCTTGCTGAGGTTTCAACGATAAATTCCTTTGACATGGTTTTTATTCCTCCGTTATTTATTAATATTTCCTGTAGTTAATTATATTACTCTTAAAGGGTTTTGTCAAGAAGTAAAGATAAATAATTTATATTGACATAAAAAGTCTCCTGCTCACCGGATTAACAATGAGCAGGAGGCTTATATTTTTTACTTCTTTTTCTTTTTTGAAAGGAATATCGAAGCCCCAACCGCAGCAACGGCAATTACAGCAAGAACCACAACCAGAACAATATTTCTGTCATCTCCTGTACTTGGCGAAGTCGAGAGAGCTGTCATAAGTGCAATTGAATTATTCATTTTTGTTTCCTCCGTTTAATCTTTTTTATTCTGCAAGACCTACTATATAATAAGCAAGTGTAAGCATATCAAGCAATGAAAAGCGACCATCGGAATTTATATCGACAGTGCTTATATCCTGTGGCTTTTCAGAAAAGGCTGAAAGCATATCAGCCATTTTGATGATGTCTATAAGGTTAAGTATACCATTTCCGTCAGTATCAACACATGATGGTACAAAAGTAAATATTCCGGAACTCGAATATTTTCCACCAACTATAAATTTTGAATAATTTGTAAGAGAGCCGTTATTGGCTAATGAGCCTACACAAGTCAATGTTCCCGAATTTATAACAGATGAAGAATCTTGAACAGTGAGAGTTATTCCTGTAGGAATAATGAAAGTCTGACCGCTTTCAATGGTGAAATTTTTCTGTCTGAGAGAAAGGTTATTAAGTAATTTCGCCTTGTTTCCATATATTTTTGCGGTGTTGTTTGTTATAATCAAAGAATCAGAAACCGTTGAAGTATCGGAGATATAAGGATTTTCCGAAGACGTAAGTATAACATTTGAATCGGAGATATTTATATTACCGGCAGAATTGACAAGATTGAGCGATGCCGAAAGATTCAAAAAGCTTCTGTCGATACTTAGTAATTTTGTAGAAACAATGCCCTTTGAACATGAAGACACGGAAGCCTTTGCATCTGTGAAATTGCAGGTATCATATGACATTACGGCACAATCTTTTTCCGATATATCTGTTCCTGCGTTTTGCGTTACCAAAGCTCCGTCACTTACTATCCCGTAAGATGAAGCACCTTTTATTGATATTGAAGAAGACTGCATTGAAGAACCTGTTATCTTTAATGCTCCCTTCGCCCTTATTCCTGCAAACCCGTTGCCTGTACATGATATTTCATTTGAAGTGCCGTTCAGTTCGAGGGTTGCTCCGTCAGGCAATGTTATTGCATCTGAGTTATATACAACTGCCTTGTAATCGGTAAGTGTAAGAGTTTTGGTATCATTGCTCCACTGCCAGCCTGTTCCCGAACTGTCGGAAGTCGCTGTTTCAAAGTTGAGAGGTTTAGCCGAAACATCGGGAATTAACTGAACCGCAACAGTATCATTGCAGGTTTCGGAAACATAATATCCTTGTGTGGCCGGTGAAGCCGTAAATATAAAGCGTCCTGTCTGTCCGGGAGTATAATATGAACAACTCCAGGTAACATCTACTGTTGTATCTGTACCGTTAATTCCAAAAGATGCACCGAGAACCTTATATATATTCTCAAGAGTTTCATCTGCACCGAATGAAAAAACCTGCTCCGGAAAGTTATTGAAAGAAGCTATTTGTGTCCATACTATTTCGGGGTTATAATCTGTGGCAGAAAGAGCAGGTATTGCGAAAACCGCTCCTGACGG